>CAIVTL010000331.1 GCA_903908785.1 Caldifarciminota bacterium
GGAACGCCTACAACACGTGGCCGGTCCCACCCGAATACGTGCTCCTGGCCGGCAGTACGCAGTCCATACCGGCTTACGGGAACAACAACGATTGCTACTACGGCGACATGACCGGTGACCAGAAGATGGAGATTTCGGTCGGCCGTTTCCCGGCGGAGAATCTGCGCGAGTGCAGCACGATGGTCGCGAAGACGCTTGCCTACGAGCGACCGCCGGCGCAGGGCGACACTACCTGGTTCGTCAAGGGGACGACCATCGTGAATGAGGATGAACCGGCCGATCCCTACTACCAGGCGGATTCGCGGCTGGTCCGGGGCTGGTGGCAGGAGGCCGGGTACGTGCTGTGCGAGTCGCTGAGCGACTTCCAGGGAAACAGCAGCACCGATGTGAACGCGGCGGCCCGGGACGGCCGGGCGTTCATCACACATCGCGGGCAGTGCGTCGGTTACTGGTGGCCGCCGTTCGACCACGTCACGCCCGCGACCTGGAACAACGGCGCGAAGCTGCCGATTACGGTGTCGGGTTCGTGTGAGACCGTGACGCTGGAACCGGGCGCCACCATGTACGGCGACCAGTTCGTGCGGGCCGGTTCGCCGGAATCGCTGGGCGGGGCAGTGGCCTACTTCGGCACAACGATGGCCAGCTCGCACGTGTCGGACAAGCGGGGCGCATGCTACCGGGGTTTCTTCCACGCGCTCTACCCGGAGAAAGAGTATCGGCTGGGCCCGGCCACGATTCGCGGCCGAGCCATGGTTGACTCACTTTTCCCCGACCAGTGGATGTTCTACTGGGAGTGGACACTGATGGGCGACCCGGAACTGAACGTCTGGACCGCCAGGCCGCAGTGGCCTCAAGTTGTCTACGATTCGGTGGTTCAGCGGGCGCCACAGACCCTGGCCGTGAACGTGACCGTCGGGGGCGCAGCGTTCGGCGGCGCCCTGGTCTGTGCGTCAATGGACAGTACGGTCTACGCGACCGGCACGACTGACACCTCGGGCCGGGTTGAGCTGGACATCAGTCCGACGAACGTCGGCAGCATGAGCGTGGTGGTGACCGGCCGGAACCTGAGGCCGTTTGAGGGAACCTGCCGGGTCGTGGTCAGCAACGCGCCGTACATCGTGGCTGCAGGAATGAGTATCGACGATTACGTCGGCAACCACGACAGCGTCGTGAACCCCGGAGAGGCGGTGCACCTTGGCGTGCGGCTGCGCAACATCGGTGCCGTTACGGCGGACAGCGTGAACGCGCTACTCCGCTGTTCCGACACTAGCGTGGTCACGCATGACAGCATGGCCTCTTACGGCCGGATACTGCCCGAAAGTACGGCGGCCGGCGGGATGTTCGACATTGCGGTTGACTCGAGCTGCCGCGAGGGGCACGTCGTTACGGCTTCGCTCGTCGTCACCGATGCCGCTCACGATACTTGGATTTGTGCCCCGAGGTTCACGCTCCGTTCCGGCCGGCTTGAGCCGGTCCGGGCCGTCTTCCTCGACTCGGCCCCGGGCGGCAACGGCAACGGTCGCATCGGCCCGGGCGAGAGCGGCCGGATCCAGCTTGATATCCGCAACTCGGGTGGCGGCCCGCTGGCCGGGGTCAAGGTCCTCCTCCGTTGCGCGGACCCGAATGTCGTCTTTACCGATTCGTTCGCGTGGTACGGTAAGGCCGGCGCCCGCGAAACCATTGCCGGTGGCGCTGACCGGTTCGGCATCACAGTCAGCATGACGCTGCCTAGGAACCTGCCGGTCAGGTTCGCGGCGCGGCTCTCGGGCGAGGGCGGTACCTACAACTACACGGACACGTTCAGTTTCGATGTCCAGGCCGAGCAGGGTACGACGAGCGAACCGACCGGGCCGGACGCCTACGGGTACTGGTGCTACGACAATACCGATACCGCCTCGGGTCGGGCTCCCGGCTACGACTGGTACGAACTCGCCCCGCCCGGACCCGGGCAGGTGATTCCGGCTGTGTCGGACTCAGACGCCGCAACCGTGACGCTGCAGATGCCGTTTCGATTCAAGTTCTACGGCGTCAGCAATGGCACCTCGTCCCTGTCCATCTGTTCCAACGGGTTCTTCGCCCTGGGCCAGACCAGCTATCGCTCGGGCGCGAACGGGCCGATACCGGACACGGCCGGGCCGCCGCTGATGATGGCGCCGTTCTGGGACGACCTGAACCCCGACGAGACGAACAACGGGAACGGCACTGCCTACCAGTGGTACGACGTGACCAATCACATCTGGCTGGTCGAGTTCAGCCAGTATGCCCACTACAGCATGCCGGGCATCCGCGAGACATTCCAGGCGCTGTTCTACGACCCGGCGTGGTTTACGACGCCGACCGGCGACGGTGAGATTGTGTTCATGTACAACCGGGTTTCCCTCAACTCCGGTTGCACAGTCGGTATCGAGGACGCCACGGAAACCGGGGGAATTCAATACCTGTACGACAACGTCCATGCGCCTACTGCGGCGACGCTGGCTCCTGGCCGGGCAATCAAGTTCACCACCAATCCGCCGCTCAACCTGAATCGGCCCTGGCTGGTTCTGTCCGGAGTCAGAGCGAACGACTCGCTCCATGGCAACGGCAACGGCTGGCTGGAGGCGGGCGAGACGCTGGCGGTCTTCGTGACCGTGCGTAACTCGGGCAGCGCCGGGGCCAACAACGTCCAGGCCTTGCTGCGGCCCCTGGACCATGAGGGATTCGTGCTCGATTCGACCGCGGCGCTTGGGGTGATACCGGTCGGCGGTCAGGGCGGAAACAGCGGGCATCCGTTCATCTACGTGGTCAGCGAGTCACCGTCCGATTCGGTCGCCGCCCTTTCGCTGGTACTGACCGCGGACGGCTATACGACCGTCTGCTATTTCTCGCTCTGGCTGTCGCCGCTGGAGGGCGTCGCGAGCGAGAAGGAACACGTCCCGGCGCGCACCGCACTCGAACGTATCCGTCCCAGCTTTGCGACCCGGACCGCACTGGTCAGGTACAGCCTGGCACAGCTCGGCATGGTTGACCTGTCGCTGTACGACGCGGCGGGCAGAAAGGTCGCGGCCCTGGCCCACGGCCGGTTCGGGCCGGGCTGGTACGACGCGAAGCTTGACGCGTCCCGGTTCAGCCCGGGCGTCTACTTCTGTCGCCTTGCCGTCTCCGCCGGGGGCGGCGAACGGCGCTTCACGCAGAAGCTGCAAATCGTACGATAGCAGGGAAGGGATCGAGGGATCGAGGGACATAGGGATCAAGTGACCGAGTCCGAATCTCCACGTCCGCTCCCTCAATCCCTTCATCCCTCTATCCCTATCCGCATCGGCACCAGCGGCTTCTCCTTCGATGACTGGCTGGGCCGGGCCTACCCACTAAGGCTGGCTAAGACGAAGATGCTCGAGCACTACGAGCGAGTACTCGGGTTCGACATGGTCGAACTGAACTTCACCTACTATGCGATGCCGACGCCGAAGACGCTTGCGTCAATGGTGGCCAGGACCGGCGCGGGTTTCTGTTTCGTCGTCCGCTCGCACAAGGACATGACTCATGACATCTGGACCGATGAGGACCGCCGCGTCCTGAAAGACACCGGGGATGTGTTCCGAGCCTTCCGCGAAGGTATCAGCCCGCTCGTCGACTCGGGCCGGCTCGGGTGCGTGCTGGTCCAATTGCCGGTCTTCTTCTACCCGGTGTCGCAGAACTTCGACTACCTGCGGAAGATGCCGGCGCTGATGCCGGGCGTCTCCATTGTGGTCGAGTTCCGCAACCGGGCCTGGCTCAGGCCGGACGCGTTCCGGATGCTGGAAGAGAGCGGAATGGGCTGCTGTGTCGTGGACGAGCCGAAGCTCTCCCGGCTGATGCCGTTCGAGCCGAGGCGGACTTCCGACATCGCCTACTTCCGTTTCCACGGCCGGAACCAGAACTGGTTCAACGCCTCGCGTGAGGAGAGGTATAACTACTTCTATTCGGTCTCGGAACTCAGCGAGTTCATCCCGCCGCTGCGCAGCGTCAGCACCGGCGCGAAGACCACGTTTGTCTTCTTCAACAACTGCCACGCCGGCGCCGCGGCCCGCAACGCCCTGATGATGAAGCAGATGCTCGGGCTCGTCGACACACTGACGCCCGCGCAGACGCGAGTTGTCGAGGGACTACCGGCAGCATAGCGGAGCCCCCGGGGCCGGCGGAAGTACTAAGGACAAAGTCCAAAGGACAAAGCAAAA
>CAIVTL010000332.1 GCA_903908785.1 Caldifarciminota bacterium
CGTCCTACGCGAGCTGTGGCCTCTGTGATGAATTCTGTTTCGGTTCTCGGCCCTGCGCCTGCGCTTGACTTCGGCGCGGGGGGCACTAACATTGGTTGACACACAACGTTCTTGAATAGGTCTGGATTCAGATTCGGTGCCCGGCTGCTGCAGCTCTACTTCATATTGGGGCTGCTGGCGTTAGCCGGGATTTGGTTCTTCTACTCCCAGTTTCTCCTAATCAGGCTGTCGCGTTCCTGGCAGGGCTACGTCCACACGCTGTCTGCCCAACTTGAGAACGATACGCAGCTCCGGTCCCGGATGTACGCGAAGTTCATGTCGCGCGCGACCGAGCCGTCCGAAGGCGGCTCGCCCGAGCTCGACATCATCTTCGACGAAGTCATCAAGAAGCTCGACTTCCCGGTCATCATCACCGATGCCAAGGGCCGGCCGACCTCGCACCGTAACCTGCCGGTCGAGGACCCGGATTCGGCCCAGCTTGCCGGCCTGGTGTACGTGCTGGACAGCGAGCACGACCCGGTGCCGCTGGCAGTGGCCGAAGGAGATTCGACGCGCCGGCTGGGGGAGATTCACTACGGCCTGTCCCAGTCGGCCGTGACGCTCAGGAACGTGAACGCCAACCTCGTCCGTTCGGTGCGGTCGCTGACCGTGTTCTCGGTGCTGCAGGTGCTGCTGCTCGTCGGGTTCGTGATTGTCGGCATCTGGGGCATCCTCGCCTACAAGCGACGGGAGCAGGAGCACATCTGGACCGCGCTGGCCAAGGAGACCGCGCACCAGATGGCGTCGCCGCTCTCGTCTTTCAGTGCGTGGCTGGACGTGCTGCGCGAGCGGTCGCCGGATGCGGTCAAAGAGATGGAGCAGGACCTGGTACGGATGAAGGAAGTGCTCGACAGGTTCAGCCGCATCGGGTTGCCGCCGGAACTCTCGCCCCACCAAGTCGGCGCGGCGATTGAGCGCTCGGTGGCGTTCGTGCGGCGGCGCGCGCCGAAGACGGTCGCTTTCACGGCTGAGATTGTTGACGACGCGTCGGTGCGGGTGGATGACGTGCTGTTCTCATGGATGCTGGAGAACCTGCTGAAGAACAGCGTTGACGCAATCGGGACCGGGCCGGGCGCGGTCGGGGTCCGTTGCGCCTTGTCGCCGGACAGGCGGTATCTGGAAATTGAAGTGACCGACTCCGGCGAGGGCGTGAAGATTGACAAGCTGTTCGAGCCGGGAGTAACCACCAAGAAGTACGGTTGGGGAGTGGGCCTGACCCTGGCCAAGCGCATCGTTGAGAGCTACCACAATGGCAAGCTGGTGCTCAAGGAATCCCAGCCGGGGCGCACGGTCTTCTCGATTTTGCTGCCGGTGGCGGGGAAAGAATAGGTCCTATAGGACCTAGAGGACCTATACTTGAAAATACTCTGGATTGACGACGAGATTGATATGTTCCGGCCTTTCGTCTATGCGCTGAAGGACAAGGGCTACCTGGTCGAGACTGCAACCAACGGCCCGGACGGAATCGAGCTGGTCAAGACCCATGACTTCGACTTAGTCCTGCTCGACGAGATTATGACCGGGATGGACGGGCTGGAGGTGCTGCGCCGGCTGAAGCAGATTGACCCGAACCTGCTGGTGGCGATGGTCACCAAGTCCGACCAGGAGGAGCTGATTAACGAAGCGTTCGGCAAGCTGGTTGACGACTTCATTATCAAGCCGTTCACGCCGGTGCAACTGCTGGCGGCGCTCAAACGCCTGCTGGAGAAACAGCAACTGGTCTCGGGCCGTATCGCGCAGGAGTACATGGCCGCGATGAACCAGCAGCGCGACCTCTCCACTTGGGACGGCTGGGTTGACTACTACCGGCTGCTGGGCAACTGGCAGCGGCTGCTCGGCCGCTACGCCGACGCCGGGCTGCAGGACGTGGAAATGGACCGCCGGCGCGACGCGAACGGCGAGTTCAACCGGTTCATCGAGGACGAGTACCCGGGCTGGCTGGGCGGCAAAGGGCCGACCTTGTCGCACCAGGTAATGGAACGATACGTCCGGCCGCACTGGGCCGGGCCGAACACCTATCTCATCGTGCTCGACTCGATGCGCGCGGACCAGTGGAACGCCATCGCGCCGCTGCTGGCGGACTACTTCGAGATTGACAGCGGGTACTACTGCTCGATACTGCCGACCGCAACGCCCTATTCGCGGAATGCCATCTTCTCCGGCCTGCTGCCGCTCGAAATCCAGCGCCGCTTTCCCAAGTACTGGGTCACGGACGATACCGGGCAGAACCGATTCGAGCCGGAGTTGCTGGAGGAGCAGTTGCGGCGGATGAGGTTTGACGGCCGCCACGGCTACCTGAAGGTCTCCCATGGCGACGAACTGGAAAGCGCCAAGGCCGCCCTGCTCGACAAGAACGTCCGGTTCGTGGCCATCGTCATTAACTTCCTCGACCTGCTCATCCACAACATCAAGACCACGCGGCTGCTGGACGAGATAGTGCCGGACGACGCCGCGCTTGTCGGCATGACCCGGGTCTGGTTTTCATCCTCGCCCGTGTTCGAGTTCATGAAGACGCTGGCGCGGCGCGACTGCACGGTTATCGTCACGAGCGACCACGGGTTCATTCGCGTGAAGCGGCCGACCCTGATATACGGCAGCCGCGAGATTTCCGCCAACCTGCGGTACAAACACGGCGCGGCAATCCGGGTTGAGGGTCGGGACGCGATACTGCTCAATAACCCCGAGACGCTCATGCTCCCGTCCGACCACTTGGGCGCGAAGTTCGCGATAGCCAAGAACGACTACTACTTCATCTATCCCACCAAGCCGCGCGAGTACGAGAAGACCTACAAACACACCTTCCAGCACGGCGGCATCTCGCTAGAAGAGATGGTCGTCCCCATCGCCACCCTCAAGCCGCGCTGACGGCCGACGGCTTACGGCTGACGGCTCACGGCCCAGAACACACCGTTGGGGCAGTTCGACTCTGTGCTGCCGGGGGAGACTCCGGCTTTCTAACTGCCGGTGAGGACGCTTATGGGCAGGGCGGTGAAAATGAGGAAGGTCGGGCCTCTTCTACTTCTGGCGCAGGCGGGCCTCGACGACTCGCACGTCCGTGGGCCGGAGGCTGAAGCGGTAAGTGAGGTCGCACGCAATCGGGTGCGACCCTTTCTTGAAGGCTCTTCCGGCGAACCGCGCCTTCTGGGCCGCGGCCAGCACCGCGTAGTCGAGCCCCCCATTGCCGCTGGACTTCGACTTCACAACCGAGTCTACCTCGCCATTCGTGCCCACGAACAAGGTGACCACGGGCTGTCCTTCGATGTGCAAGGCCCGGATCATTGACGGGTAGACGGGAACGTACACAGACACTGGCCCGACCGAGTCGCCACCACCGACTACAGGGATTCTTCCTCCGCTTCTGAATTTCTCTTGACGGGATACGAGGGTGTCGTGCATTTCCGTGCAGTAGATGCGTCCGTCTGGGGCAAAGGCAATGAACCGGAGGATGAACGCGCGCTGGTCGAGAGATGACGATGATGAGGTTCTCACGAAGGGGTCGCCGCGGTAGCCGAACAGAGTGACCTCGACCTTCGAGCCCTGTGGTGCTTCCGCGAACGGACGTGCCGTCAAGGCGGCTATGGTCGTCGAGCGTACAGGATTGAGTTCCGAGTCCAATTGGCACGAGTATATGTTCAGTACTCTTTGTTGATACGCGGACGGGTCGTCAACAGTGGGCACGAACAGCCAGTAGCCACTGCCCGATCTCACGAGGTGGAACCCGGCATGGTCGATTCCAGACGTCCTGTTGTGAGCGACGCTTGCGGCCTCGAATTCTGTGTGAGCCAGCAGAGTGCACTTCGGCAGGCGCATGCGGAAGGCGGTTATACTTTCGGACTTCCACGCGGCGGTAGCGGCTCCTGCCACGAGTCCATCACTGTCCCATTGCATGACCGTGTTGCTGCCCGAGCCCCAAGGCGCCCCGCCCGGCAGTCTTATGACTTTGTACCCACTGTCCGGCACGAGGACCATGGTGTCTCGGAACAGCCTCCGGCTGAGTTCTTGTACCGCGCTGTCGGTTACCGAGAAACGCATGTAGGCCCGGCTCAAGAAGTCCTCGATGCCGAACAGGTGAACCACGCCGCCTTGGTCAACGAGCGTCGTCTTCTCGGAGTCGTTGAACCTCCACGGCGCCTGTCCTGTGGCTTTCAGCCGGCCCGCCCCAACACGAACCAACTGGCTCACGCCGCGTCCGCGAAGAACGAGGTTGACAAGTACGTCGCCACCCGGCAGCATGGCAAGCGGATTCGCGACATCATTCCAGGTCGCCCCAGCAATGCTCACTGTTGCAACGCGGCCACTCGGTTCGACCCGTCTCATTGCCAGGTACTCGTCATCAGAGAACTGCAGCCAGCAGGTCCCGTCCGGCGCTGCCCAGAGGCCACCAAGCTTGCCATAGTCTAGCGAGTCCGCGAGTGCCAAGATGGCAGCATTGACTGCGAGGGTGTCGGGGAGCGTGTTCGGCGGCCGTCGTCCGGACGCATGTACTTGCAGAGGGAAGATGCAGCAGGCTAGCAGGACGAGCCTTCTGGCTATGGAGTGGATCACCGCATGTATCCTAATCCGGTCTGGCCTTGGTGTCAAGATGCGGGGTATTAGCTTGTCTGAACGACTTCGGGCAGGGCGGTGAAGATGAGGAAGGTCGAGACCTTCTTGCCGGGGTACAGGCGTGAGCAGGCGGCTTCGTAGAGCCTGAGCTGGCCTTCGTAGTAATCCTTGGCTAGCGCGGGGATGTCCTTCTTCGCGACCTTGAAGGTCTTGTAGTCGTAGATGAGGACCTCCTTGTCCGTGACGATGAGGCGGTCGATGCGGGCGGTGAAGATGGTCTCGCCGTCGGAATAGGTGATGGGGAGTTCGGCGAAGGAGTTGGGCTGAGGCTTAATGATGTCCCAGACAGCGATTTCAGATTGCAGATTGCAGATTGCAGATTGCAGATTGGCCGATAAGGAGGCTGGCAGGCCGGCCAACCTAAGCAGGCGACCGATTTCGGCTGTGAGCTGTGAGCTGTCAGCCGTCAGCTTCCCTTCCGAGATTTCCTCAAGCACCTTGTGGATTACTTCACCGAGGCCGATGGATTCGTGGTCGTAGGTTGCGTGGTCACTTTGGGTGTGACGGGTGACGGCCCGGATTGAGGCGGGAGGCGAGAGGCGAGAGGCGAGAGGCGATTGGCGGACAGGGCGGACCGAGTCGGCGTCGCGGGCGGCCGGAACGGGAATGCTGACCTCAGGGATGTCGGCAGGGGTGAGGCAGGTGGTGCCGGGGAGTTCGGGTTCGAGGGCGAAGCCGTCGCCTTCTTCGTGGAGGCCGAGGAGTTCGACCAGCCAGGTGAGGCGCGTGTCGACGAGCGATTTCACGCCCCAGATACCTGCTAGGAACAGGGCGTCGCGGGCGCGGGTGCAGGCGACGTAGAAGATGCGCTTCTCTTCCTCGTACTCTTTCTGCACGTAGCGCTGGTGGAATTCGTTCGTCCTCCTGATTCCGGCGTCGGGGATGTACGAGACCAGCACGTCGTCCGCGGCGATTTCCTCGATGACCAGCCGGTCGCCGGAGGAATTGGCCGAGCGTATCTTGTCGTCGAGCCCGGGCAGGAACACGACCGGGAACTGCAGGCCCTTGGCTGAGTGCACCGTAATTATCTGAACCGCGTTGCGGCCCTCGGTGCGCACGTCGGCCTTGGCTTCGTTCGGCCCGGCCTGTTCGAGCCGCCTGAGGATGCGGAGCGGGTGGTCGCCCGATGTCTCCCAGCCTTCGATAATCGAGATGAACTTGCGGACGTTGGCCTCGCGCTGGGGCTCCCAGAACTTCGCCCACGTGCCGCGCTCGGTGAGGGCCTGTTCGAGGATGCGGGACAGCGGGACGCGGTGGACTTGCGAGAGCCAGTCGGAGAGCGCGGCCTTCGCGGTGTCGAGCGGGGTGCCGGGCTGGGCGTGCGACTTGATGCGGTCCCATAGAAAAGAGGCGAGAGGCGCGAGGCGCGAGGCGAGAGAGGACTCGGAAGCGGAGGGGGAGTTGGCGAAGAAGAGGGCGCGCTCTTCGATGTTGAAGAACGGGCCGCGCAGGGTGATGTAGAGTGCGACGTCGTCGGTCGGGTCGATGAGGAACGAGAGCAGGGAGCAGAGATGCTGGACTTCGGGCTCGGAGTAGAAGCCGGTGCCGCCGAGTACGATGAACGGGATGTCGGCCTCAAGCAGCGCGTCTTCGATGTCCGGCAGATGGGTGCGCGAGCGGATGAGGATGGCGATGTCGCGATAGTCGCAAGGTCGCGGCGTTTCTACGTCGCCTTCCTTGTCGTAGACGAGCACTGGTGACGCCTGAGTTTGCAGGTTGCAGGCCTGCCCTTGAGCGACCGAAGATTCTTCGCTGCGCTCAGAATGACGGAGGGAGCGAAGGGTTGCAGTTTGCAGCGCGGACGCCCCCACCAGCGATTGAATCCGCTTGGCGATGATGGCGGCTTCGCGCTGGCGGCGGGGGGCGACGTTGTCGTCGAGTTTGTCGAGGAGGATTTCGACTCTGCCGGGCGCAGTGTTCTTGCGGGCGCGCTGGAACGGGGCGTAGCGCGTCATCCAGGGCGTCGGACTGGTCGGACCCGTCTGACTCGTCGGACTCATGAGCTTGGAGAAGAGCGCGTTGTTGAAGTCTATCAGCGACTGGAGGCTGCGGTAGTTGTCTTCGAGGGTGATTCGTTCGAGCTTGTCCTTGCCCAGCCATAGTTCGAGCTTGTCCGCGGCAGCGGCGAAGACCTCGACTTTGGCGTCGCGGAACATGTAGATTGACTGTTTCTCGTCGCCGACGATGAAGATGGTCGGGCTGATGCCGCGGTCGGTCTTGGCCCCTTCGCCCGCGCGCCACTCCTCGGTGAGCTTGTCGATGATACCCCATTGCAGGAAGCTCGTGTCCTGGAACTCGTCCACGAGGATGTGGTCGGTGTGTTCGTCAAAGGCATAGAGGATGTTCTGCCAATCGGCCTCGTCGTTGAACAGCTTGAGCGCGAGATACTCCATGTCGTCGTAGTCAACCTGGCCCGCCTCGCGCTTGGCCTGGGTGTACCTCTCCAGGAAACGGTTGCGGAAGAGCTCGAACGAGCGGCCGAACTCCACGTTCCAATTGGCCACGCGGACGAGGTTGCAGAACTCGACCATCTGTTCGTTCCATGCCTGCCCGTCGGGCGTACAGCCGCGGATGCGCGGCGTGCCGGCGGTCGTCATGAAGACGCCGGCATTGTCTTCGAGCAGGCGGGCGGCATCCGCAATCGAGTCGGGCGTGTACTGTTTCGGGAACAAGCGGCGGTAGTCCGGGAACTTCTCCTTGCCGGCCGAACAGGCCTTGAGCGAGTCGGCCAGGGCATCGAGCGGGGAGAGGTCCGGTGGGAGCATGCGCGCGCGCAGGATGGCGACCCGCTTGCCGAAGAAAGCGTCGAACAGGCCGGAAAGCCGGGACCAGCCCTGGGTGCGGTCGCGGGTGACGAGGACACGCGGGAAGTCTTCGTCCGTGATTTCCACCAGCGGGAAATTGATGTCGCTCTTGCCGCGGATGTTGAAGACCGGCTGGAGATCCTTGATCAGCCTGTTTTCGAGCAGGAACGCCTCAACAGATCGGAAGAGCACACGTCTGAACTCCAGTCACCGCTCATTATCTCGTATGCCGTCTTCTGCTTGAAAA
>CAIVTL010000333.1 GCA_903908785.1 Caldifarciminota bacterium
CGGGGTCTAAAGTTTATATTATTCAAGGCGGATATCCAATTTGGCAACATGAAATTGGTTT
Source organism: Caldifarciminota bacterium (assembly GCA_903908785.1). Taxonomy (GTDB): domain Bacteria; phylum Hydrothermota; class Tepidihabitantia; order Tepidihabitantales; family Tepidihabitantaceae; genus UBA2258. Next base: position 62 of record CAIVTL010000333.1, read on the forward strand.
AAACAAGGTGTCATTTAATTCTGAAGAGGCTATTTATTCAAGTCACCGACCCGGCCGCACTCGCCGACTACGGCCACGACGAAAGCCCCGAGCCGGCGCACCTGCCCGAGGCGCTGGTCATGGTCTTGTCGGCCGCCGAGACCGCGGCCGTTGTTCGCCTCGCACACGAGGAACGGGTAGCGGTCACGCCGCGCGGGCTCGGCACCGGCCTGGCCGGCGGGTCGGTCCCGGTCCAGGGCGGCATACTCATCTCCACCGAATTGATGAACCGCGTGCTCGAAGTTGACGCGAACAACCTGATGGTTCGCACCCAGCCCGGGGTGCGAACCGCGCACCTCCAGCAGGCGTGCGCCGAGCCCGGCCTCTACTACCCGGTTGACCCGGCCTCGCTCGACGACTGCTCCATTGGCGGCAACGTGGCAACCAACGCCGGCGGCGCGCGCGCCTACAAGTACGGCGTGACCGGCGACTACGTGCGCGGTATCGAGGCGGTGCTCGCCGACGGCTCAATCATCCGCTACGGCGGCAAGCTCCACAAGAACGTGACCGGCTACGACTTAAACAAGCTCCTCATCGGCTCCGAAGGCACGCTCGGCATCATCACCGAAATCATCTTCAAGCTCGTGCCGAAGCCCCGGTACCAGGTTGACGTGCTGGTGCCATTCAACCGCATCGAACAGGGCGTGGAGCTGTGCCTGAGGGTCATCCGCGACAGCCGGCTCATGCCCGCGGTGGTCGAGTTCATTGAGCAGGGCGGGATTGCCGCCTGCAACCAGGTCCTCGGCACCTGCCTGCCCTTTGCCGATGCCGCGGTCCAGGTGCTCATCGAACTCGAAGGGAACGACCGGCAGCAGGTGCTCAACGAATGCGTGCTGCTCGGTGAAACCGCGATGCAGCTCGGCGCGCGCGAGCCGCTCGTGGCCGACAATCCTACCGACCAGGAACGGCTCTGGACCGCCCGCCGCTCGATTGCCAAGACCCTGAAGCAAATCTACCCGCAGGTCACCGCCGAGGACATCGTCGTGCCGCTAGCCGAGCTGCCCGCAACCGTGGAGCTGGTCGCCGGGCTGCAGCAGAAGTACGGCGTTCCGATTGTGCCCTTCGGCCACATCGGCGACGGCAATATCCACGTCGATATCTGCCGCACCATCAGCGATGATGCCGACTGGCAGCGCGTCCGGTCGGCAGTGGTTGACGAATTGGTTGACTTAGTGCTGGCGCGGGGCGGTCAGATTACCGCCGAGCACGGTATCGGCTCAGCCAAGCGCCACCTGATGAAACGGGCGCTGGGGCCCGCCGAACTCGACGTCATGCGCCGACTGAAGCACGCACTGGACCCGGAAGGCATCTTGAACCCGGGGAAGGTGCTGCCGGAGCAGGAATAGGGCCAATAGGCCCTATAGGACCTATGGCCGGGCGACTTTGGCGATCTTGCCGAGCTTCTTGAAGCCGCGGCCCTGCACCACGACCAGGTAGAGACCGTCGGCAAGAGCTTTCCCCGACGCGTTGTTGCCGTCCCACGCGAGCACGTGCTGGCTGACGTCGTCGAACCGGCGCACCAACGTTCCCGACAATGTGTAGATGAGAACGTCCGGCGTCTCCCCTGCCGGGAAGTCAAGCACCAGGTCGCACGGCCCGTCGAACGGCGCGGGCCGCGTGTAGGGCTCGGCCCAGCTCTTGACCTCAACCTTGTAGAACTGGCTCGCCATCGAAACGTTGCCGAATGAGTCAGTCGCGGTGACGAAGTAGGAATAGCCCAGGGTGTCGCGCGGCACGCCGAACACCGCCGCGGTCGTGTCGGGAATGTCCGCCGCCGCGGTGCGCAGCGCGTCGAACGCATAGACCTTGATGTCATCGATGAACACGCCCTGTTCGTTCTGTCTCGCGCCCGTGACGTATCGGAGCCGGAGATAGAGGTTGGCGGCGGCCGGCAGCAGGTAGCGCCGCTCGTGCCATGACCGGTTGTCGCCGTACAGCGAATCGAGCGCGTGCCACGCTATTCGGTCCGGCGACCATTCGACGTAGCAGATGTCCCGGGTGAACCCGGCGAACGAATCCCAGTCCTCCTGGGTGGCGTACCAGGCGTACAGTGAGAGCAGCCCGCCTTCGGGCAGGCTCAGGGCTTCGGCGCTTTCGATGAAATTCGAGAGGTTGTTGGCCGAGCCGGAGAAGAACGAGGTTGAGCCGGAGTGGGCCTGCTGCGTGCTTGTCGTCCAGCCGACGGCAATCCAAGCAGCAAAGTCGTCGCCGTAGTCGGTGAAGACTTCCTCCGGCCGGGTCGCTTCGTACAGGTGGTATCGCACCGGCGCCAGGTCGAAACAGGAGTTCCACCAGAACCTGGCGTCGCTGCGGCGGCCCGGGCGGCTGCTCACATCCGTCGGCTGTGCCGGCTTCAGGTCGTCGGTGCCGAAGTAGCGGTTCAGGAAGCTGAGCCAGCCGGTCTCCCGGGCGAAGCTCAGCGTCGCGTACGATTCGAGCGACCCTTTCAGGGCAAGGTAGTTGTTCGGGAACCAGATGGCGAGGCCGGATGCGTGTTCGAGGTCGGGGCCGTGCTCGCTGGCGATGACTACGGAGCGGAGCGAGGCGAGCAGTGAGTCGTAGACAGCGCCCGGGACCAGGTCGAGGAAGTGAATCAGGTCGACGTGGAGAGGCCAGCCCGGCATCGTTTGGACCGCGGCTCGGGCCGCGCGCAGCTCCGCGTTCGATGGGCCGATACTGTCGCTGAGCGTAGTCTGCATCAGGCCAAGCGCTTTGTCGAGCGCGCGCATATCGAGGGCAGAGAGTGTGACCTGCTCGTCGGGGTACTGCGCGACATAGTCGAGGCAGACGTCGGGGAGCAGCTCCGCCGGAGTGCGGGTGGGCCGGCTTGTCAGCCGGTCGAGGAGCTTGTCGTAGGGCAGGCCGTCGACCGGGACCAGGGCTTCGGATGCCAACAGGTAGTCGCAATCGTCGCGGACCTCGGCCGCGACTTCAATCATGCCCATGAGGCAGGCGTCGCAGGCGAGGATTCCGACGCGCTTACCCAGGGCCTGCTTCACGTCGGCCATGGCCTGGGTGAACTCGCCGCCGGCGACGCCCATTTCGTGGCCGGCCGATTCGTCGATGAAGATGGCCCGGCTGGGCCCGTATCCCGGGTACCAGCCGTTGCCGTGGTCCCAGAGGATGAGGACGTAGTTCGTGGCCGGGTAGCGACGGCGGAGGAAGTCGGCGAAGCCGGAGAGGGTGGCGGGGTCGGCCATATCTATGTCACCGAGACTGGCGAGCGTGTCGGCGCCGTCTTTCTTGATAAAGTAGCGGTAACAGCCGGGCCGCGGGTCGCGGGCCGCGCGGTCAACCTGGACCACGACGTTGACCTCCTCGGTAGAACCGACCTGCTCCATTTCGGCGATGTCGATGTCCGCCTGGTCGTTCATGCCGTTGTCCGCGCACATGTACACGCCGACGGTCCATTGGGCGGCGAACGCGGGTAGGAACAGGACGGACAGAACGAACAGTACAAAAGGCCGCAGGGGCACGGCGAACCGTGCCCCTGAAGCGTTACGTGTGACCGTCAGCCTAGAATCCAACCGTCAACTGCAGCCGGTGTGTCGGTTTCAGGTACTTGAGATAGCGGAAGGTGTAGTCGAGCCCGAGAGAGAGCCCGTGCGTGGGCTGGGCGCGCGCGCCGAGCCCGGCTGAGAGCCCGGTAAGCCAGCCGATTTCCTGCTGGTAGGAGTTGTCGGCGTTGAGGATGTAGCCGCCGCGCAGGAAGAAGACGTTGGCGAGCCCGTACTCAAGACCGACGTTCACCGTCTCGTTGATGTCCGAGGGATGGGTGATGTCGATCGCCGCCGTGAGGCGTGAACCCTTGGTCAGTTCCGGGGCCTCGATGAGGTCGTAGGCGATGCCGAAGCGGAAAGACGTGGGCAACCCCATGGGCGTGGTGCTGTAGGAACCCTGAAGCAGGTTCGGGCCGGAATCAGGCCAGACGAAGCTGTAGTCGAGTTGCCGACCGCTGAAGGTAAGCTGGGTGCCGTAGTTGGTGACCGCGGCGCCGATGCGGAGGGATTTGAAGCCGGTGTTGTAGAAGAGGCCGACGTCGAAGCCGACCGCCGAGGCGGACATGTCCCAGATGGTCTGCTGGACCACCTTGGTCGTGACGCCGAAGGAGAGCTTGTCGGTGATGATGCGGGCGTAGCTGACCGCGAAGGCCATGTCCGACGCGCCGAAGAAGAGGCCGGTGCCTTCGTCTTCGCGGAGCCGGGTGTTGGGATTGTCAATCGTGGTCTGTTCGATATCGCCCATCGTCAGCGCGGTGACGTTGAAGGCGATCGTGCCGAAGTTCACTATCGGCAGGACGATGGCCAGGTTTTCGTGGCTGACGTCGGCAATCCAGTCAACGTGGTTGAGCGCCACCTGGCGGCCGACCCGGGCCAGGCCGGCCGGGTTGAAGTAGGCGGCCGAGGCGTCATCGGCAATGGCGACAAAAGCGTCGCCCATCGCCGTAGACCGGCCGACCCCGATTTTGAGGAACGCGGCTCCGGTGGTACCGACCTTGGAAAACGCGGCCTGGGCCGGAGAGACGAGCGCAACGGACGCCAGGAGCGCCAGGGTCAAGAGGAATGTGATTCTGTGTTTCATGGCTGCCTCCTCTAGTAAATGAAGACCAGTTTGCCGACCTGCTCGCCCACCGGCGACTCGACGTGGTAGACGTACACGCCCGAGGCGACGAGCTGGCCGGAGATGGCCGTGCCGGTGCTGCCCGGCGATTCGTTGGTGAAATCCCAGATCTCAGTGCCGCCCGCGTCGAGCGGCAGGACCCTTGTGTCTTTGTGTTTGATTACCTTGACGAGATCGCCGGCCAAGGTGAAGATGCGGATGGTGCATTCGCTGGGGAGATGGATGAACTTGACGTTGCGCTGTTCCGATGTCTTTTCCCAGGAGTTGAAGACGATGTAGGGGTTGGGCACGACCTTGACGTGGAGCTTGTAGGTGGTGTCGGTCCGCGACATGCCGGCGACGGAGAGGAAGTTGTAGACGTTATAGAAGGGCGCGGTGCCGCCGGTCGTGTTGCCGACGAGCAGCCACTTGTCGCCGTTCTGAATCAAGCCGGTGTTGCCGCCGATGGTGTCGCCGGCGTTGAGGTCGGCGTAGGCACCGCAGACGTGGATGCGAGCCATCCCGCCCCGCAGCGTGTCGGTCGGGTTCTGCGCGGCCTTGTCCACGAAGCACCAGCCGTTCGCCTTGTCACGGGTCTGGGACCGGTTGGTGAACTTCCCGAAGGGCACCTCGACCCGGCCGTGGGTCACGTCATAAACCCGGGCGGTCGGGTAGGGGCTGGTCACGAACTCGACTTCGTAGTCCGAGCCCCGGAACGCCCATTTACCTTCCGGCGCGATGCCGCCGCCGCGGACCTTCTCCGGCGGGTAGCTGCCGGTCTCGACGTACGCGGTTTCGAATCCGCTTGACGGGGTCTGCAGGTTCAAGGTGCAGTTCAAGGCCAGGCCGTTGAACACCGGCAACGCGCGCGCGAGCTTGTTGCCGACCACGTAGCTGAAAGACGTCGTGTCGATGACGAGGCTGTCGTTGCGCGTGTCGATCAGTATGTAGCTGTAGATGGACTTGGAGGCAGTGCCGGCGAAACCCGGCTCGAGGAACCGGAGTTGATAAGTATCGACTGTGACCTGCGCCGGTACCACGACGTTGGCCAGCCACTTCATGCCCGGCTTGGTCGTGTCGCCGAGCGCGGTAGCGATGCTCGTCGTCGGCATCACGTAGTTGACCGGTTCCCAGCGCGGCACGGTCGAGAAGTTCGACACGATACCGGAACGCAGGCTCAGGGTGTCCCAGGTCAGCGGGGTCTTGTGCAGCGAGTCCCACGAGGTCGTCTGGAAGTTCCAGTCGTAGGCGGTGACGCAGTAGTAGTAGGAAAAGCCGTTGGTCACGTTGCTGTCGCGTACGGTGTAGAAGAGACCGTTGTCGGTCGCCACGATTTTGAGTGAGTCGGCAATCGTGCTGTCACTGCCCGGCGGGTATCTGAATGTGATTGAGTCGGCCAGGTCGCACTGGGCGAGAATCTTCCAGTCGCTGCCGTTGGCGGACTTGTAGACAACGTAGCCCTGGAAGTCGTAGCCCAGGTACTTCGGGTCCCAGCCCGGCTTGGTCGTGTCGCTCGCGACCTTCTGCCAGTACGGATCCGGCGTCACTTCCGGCAGGTTGTCCCAGACAATCCGCACCTGGTTGTCACCCGGTACGAGCGTCATGTTCGGCGAGAGCGGCGGCCCGGGCAGCAGCCAACCCTGGTCGTAGATGAACTGCGCCTGGTTGGCAACCTTGGCCAGGTGGACGAGCGAGTCAATCGGCCGGTCCTGCCAGTTCTGGCCGGCGCCGCCGTACGGCGCGCCGATGCAGGCGATAACCAGCCGCTCCATCTGGCCCGGGGCCAGCGTGAACGGACCCGAGCACTGGACGAACCGCTTGTCCGCCGGCGCGGCGTCGACCGAGTCGTACGGCGCGTAGACGCCGGTCCGGTAGTCGAACCCGGCCATCGTCAGGTACTGGGCTGCGTCGGTCACCGGGTCGATATCAATCGTGAACTTCTTGAACGCGGTCATGCCCAGCGGCTTGCCCGTGGGGCCGGCGGTGTCGCGCGGGCTTTCGAGGAACTTGTAGGCAAACACGCCGGGCGTGCCCGATTCCCAGGTCGCGCCCGAGTTCTCCGAGTTGTTGTTGTCGCCGACGTAGCCGACGTTCCTCACCGTGTCCGCTCCCGGCACGTAGTTGTTGAGCAGGAGGCCGACCATGTCGTCGGTCGCATCGCCGACGTCCGCGTCGCAGACCGCGCCCATGAAGCAGTTCTTCAGGGTGTCGGCACCCGCGTTGCGGACGCGGTAGATGATAAAGAAGATGTCCTGGTTCGACGGGTAGTTCCAGGCGTAGACCGTCTGATAGACGTCGATGGACTGCGGCTTGCCCGGCGAAATGTGGTTCTCAGGCATCACATCCGAGTAGGCGCACCACATGTCCTGCAGCGAGAAGTTCTCCTTCGGCACCAGGCTATCGAGCTCCGGCGCGGTCACCCAGCGCTCGCGGGGCGCCGGCGGCCAGTCAACCGGGTAAGCGAAGATCCGGTCATCGGGGCTGCCCGAACCGTCCTCGGCATGCTCAACCGTTACCGGCGACATCTCGGTGCCGCCGGAGTTCGGGTTGTAGCCGAACGTGACGAGCGTATCTACCTTCTCCGGGTCGCCGGCCCGCGGCTTGAGCGAACCGAACCAGAGCCCGGCGCCGAATATGTAGCAGTTGTGGAGCGGCTGGGGCCAGGCGCCGCCGGCCACGCCCGTGCCGACGGTGATATCGATGCCGTAGCGCCCGTCGTTGTAGAACGGGCACTTCCACTTATTGATGTTCAGCCACTCCATATCGTAGAGACGCTGGCCGGACGGCGGCGGCGTGGCGCTACGCGCCCAGACGAGACCGGTCGCCGCCATCGCCAGCAGCACGAGGAGCAGCCCGGCGGTCTGCGACTTGCGATTGGTGTTTAATGATTTCATGGTTGCTCCTTAAAACGACAGACTGAGGCCGACCTTGATCCGGCGCGGCGGCCCGTAATAGGTCGGCGGGGTATTGGCGTCGGTGTAGGCCTTCAGGTAGGAAACGTACTGCTCGTAGCGGGTGATGAAGCCGTCGTGGTTGTAGTCGCGCGCCGGATGGTAGTAGTAGTCGCCGAACAGGAACCCGGACGAACTGAACTCGTAAGGGGTAATGACGCGGCCGGTGTAGTCGGGCTTGCCGGTCGTGGCAAACACGGCCGTGACCAGCTCCGAGTTCAGTACATTCGTGATGTCGCAATTGATGGAGAGCGACATGCCGGCGAACGTGAAGTCCTTGCTCAACCGGCTGTCGAGCGTGTACGAGCTCGGCAGCCGCGCCGAGTTGGACAGGCCGATCTGGTTGCCCTTCTGGTCAGTCGGCGTGTACGGCGTACCCGTACCGTAGTTGAACACACCCGCCACTTCGAAGTTCCGCATTACCGCGAACCCGAAGTCGGGCGGGAACGAGAACGCCAGGTCGCCGTGGAACGAGTGACGCTGGTCCTGATCAAGGAAGTAGTCAAGCTGCCGCGGCGTCGAGCGCTGGTACTGCGTTTCGGCGGTGGAGGCGGTGCCCTTGGCCACCTGGAACGTATAGCCGATGCGGCTTGACCAGTACTGGTTGAGCGCCTTGCTCACCGTCGCTTCGAACCCCTGGATCCGCGCGTACTCGACGTTGTAGTACATCGTGTACGGCTGGGGCAGGGCGTGAACGGTGCGGACGCCGGACAGGTCGAAGACGTCCTTGTAGAACGCGGTCACGTCGAACTCAAAGATGTCCGACATCTGGGCGTCGAATCCCATCTCGTAGGCGATGGTCTTCTCCGCACCCATGTCGGCATTGCCGACGATGACGTTGCCGCGGCTGCGCAGCTCGGCTGCGGTCCGGTCGGCGTAAGCGTACATGTCGGAGAAGGACGGATTCTTGTAGAAGTGGCCGTACGAGAAGCGGAACTTGATCCGCTCGGTAATCGGATACGACAGGCCGAGGCGCGGTGCCAGCCGGTATTTAGCCGGTACCACGAGCATCGAGTCCGAAATCTGCTGCCGCGAACCCAGGCTTTCCGGGAATGCCCGCACTCTGGCTTTCGAATCCAGGTAGTCGAGCCGGATGCCGGCCCGCACCACCAAGTCCTCGAAATCGGCCCGGTCCTGCACGTACCCCGCCACCACCATCGGCTTGTAGTTATACGCGTCCCAGAACGGGTTCATGTCCCAGGGCAGCGAGTTCTCGTAAATCGACAGTGAGTAGCTGGTCACGTCAAGGCCGGTCTTGATTTCGTGTATCTTCGACACCGTATGGGTCAGGTCGATCTTGCCCAGCACCTGGTCGGTCGAACGATAGTGCCAGGTTCGCTCATCGCCCTCGGTGACGAACAGCCCGGCCACACCCCACGGGTTGTTGGTCATCGCGTAAGCGGATGCGAAGTTCTTATCGCCGTGGCCGTACACCGGGTTGCCGTTCGGGTCGAGCCAGAACGACCGGTAGAGCTTCAGCACCGCGTCGCGCTTCGACTTGATGGTATCGATCCCGCCGTGGGCCACCTCGTAGTCCGAATACTTCTGGTAGTTGAACACCCAGTCCTCGGCGCGGAAGATGTACCGGTCCCAGATTCCGGCCTTCCGGAGCGCGCCCCAGAATCCGGCCGTGTCGCTCCGCTCGGCGTCGAAATTCCGCACGGTCCGCATCAGCGAAGTCGAGAACATCCCCAGCTTCGCCTCGTAGACCGTGTTCTGCGAAAGCAGGTGGTTGATGGTGAAATTCGCCTTGTACGACCGGACCCGGTTTGCGTAGAGCGATGCCAGGTTGTATTTGTAGGCGGTGCCCCAGCTCTGCCACTGGTAGTTCGAGTGGTAGCCGTCAACCGTGAGCTTCAGCCCTTCCCTGGTCAGGAAGAACTCCTTCGGCAACTGCAGGGTCAGTTTCCCCTCAAGTGCGTACTCGCCGCGGGGGGCGTCGATCTTGTACCGGACGCCGGCGGCATCATCGGTCTTGAAATACTCGGACGAGAGGAAGTAGCGGAGGCGGTTCCAAATCGGCGTCGGCCCGCCCAGCGAGAATGTCAGGCGGTTATAGCCATAGTTATAGCCGGTGCTCGCCGGGAAGAAATCATCGGTCGTGTAGCCGAGCCGGCCGGTCGTTTTCGAACCGCCCTCTTTGGTCACGGCTTTGATGATGCCGGACATGGCGGAACCATACTCCGCATCGAATCCGCCGGTGATGACGACTACCGACTGCAGAGCGTCGGTCGTCGGCTTGGGCGACGACCACAATGTACCGACCAGCGCGTCCTGCGCGGACACGCCGTCAACCAGGTACGCCACGTCGTCGAACCGGCCGCCGCGGATGTGGGTCCACCCGCCGCGATTGGACTGGGACACGCCCGCCTGCATCCCGACCAGGTCGGAAAGACTTGTCACCGGCAGCCGCTTGAAATCCTCGGCGGTGATGATCCGCTCCACCGACACGAGCCTGGGATCCACCATCTTCTTCACCTGGGCGATCACATCGACCACCGGTTGGTCGAAGACCGACACTGACAGCTTGAAGTCGACGCTCGCGATATTGTCCTGGATGACCTGCACCCCGGTCATCCGCTGTTCGTTATAGCCGGTGAAGGACGCGACCACGGTGTAAGCCCCCGGCGGCACGTTGATAATCTGGTACGCGCCGCTCGGGTCGGCCGCGTCGCCGAGTTCGGTCCCTTCGACGACAACGCTCGCGCCAACCAGCATCTCCCCGGTCTTCTTGTCGGTCACATGGCCCTTAATGGTGCCGGTATTCGCGGCCAGCGCGATACCGACCAGTCCAATCAGTGCCAGGAGTCCTATCAGTCTCATTCCTCGTCTCACTGCACACCTCCAACAATCCGAATCGGCACGCCCCAGGTGGTCGCGACGTACTTGCCCAGCACCTCCCAGAGCACCGGCGCCGGAATGTGCTCAAGCGACAGCCGGTAAATCCCGGGGGGCACCGAATCGAACTTCACGGTATCTACGACAACGCCTGTCTTGAACTCGTAGCGCCGGCCATTGAAGTAGAGGTAATCAAAGGCATCGCCCTGGTTCGTGAGCAGGTTCGACACCGTTACCCAGTCGCCGGTCGAGAACGTCAGCAGTTGATGGTCCGCGGTATCCACGGAGAAGAGCCGCTGAATCCCGTAGTGGAGTGTATCCGGACGCAGGGTCACGGTGTCGGTCCGGCTCGAGCTCACAAAGCGAAGAGAAAGAATGTACGGCGCATCCTCCGGCCCGGGCGCGTAGAACCGACCGCCGCCCGACATCTTCCAGAGCTGCCACACGCCACCAATCTTCTTGAGCACGCACCCATCGGTCGAGGCCCCGCCGATTCGCTTTTCAATCACGGTATCGCGAGCCGTCATCGTGTCGGCGTAGAAAGGCAACCGGAGAGTCTCCGCCGGCGGTATGATAATCAGCGACTCGCGCAACGAATCGGTCATCCCATACGCATGCATCCGCAGCACACCCGGAATCGTCTCGGCCAGGGATACCGTACACGTCGTCTCCTGCTTCAGCGTATCCAGCCCGGCGATGAACGTGTACTTCATCTGAAACGAATCCGTGTAGAAGACATGCTCGAGTTGATTCAAGCGGAACCGCTGCTTAAACGGATTCCCCTGCAACTCCTTCTTCAGAATCGTTGCCGTAGTACCCGGCAAAGCCGAATCACAAAGCACCATCGCCAGCTCCGCCAGCCCGGTCTTGAAATAGCCCTTATTCAGCTCAATGGCCGCTTTGATTCCGGCCGAATCGTCTTTCGTCGGCTCCCAGAAACCCTCCGGCGCGGTCCGCCCGCAACCGAAAAGCACCAGGCAAAGCGCGACGGCAAGCACCGCGACGGCCAGACCGGCCGGCCTCCGGCGCCCGCCCTGAACACTCCGCAGACTCATCATGCCTCCTTATTATCTCACTGGGGTCGTCCTTGAATAGGGACAATCCCCAAGGTTCTTTTCGAGCAACGCTCCAACGGAACCCGACCAGAGCCTCGGCCCTGGTGCCGCTCGCCCGGCGGCGGCTTCCGAGTCCATCGGCAGACAGTCTAGTTGGCAGCCCGCAAGCTGTCAACCATGCAGCCGGCGACCGGCGCCGGCATTGACGCAACTGCGAAACTGGTAGTCGACCCAGGCCGTCCAAGGTCCAAGTCAGGGAGAACTTTAGGCCGGAAAACCCGCCTGTCAAGCGGAACGCAGACGGCTCTGTATCCGGCGCCTCGGCAAAGCTCGCCCGAAAGCTCCCGGCCAAGCTCTCCAGAAAGCCGAACTCAAGGCTCATCTCCATGCTCCATCCCGGGCCCGCCCGAAACCGGGATTACCTCCGTGGTTGTCCGCTGAGGCACGACTTGCGGTCAGCATGATTGGTTTCACACCTGCTAATATGCTCTCCGATTGGAAACGTGACGCACCGCGCATCGCCTATCCCACATTTGTACTAGTCCCGAGCACCCCGAGTCAACCCGTCCGGACCGGCTGCCCGTGGGTGACCATCGCCTGCGAGAATGCAGGCGCGTGACCGGCTCAAAGCGAGCCCGCGCAGTCGGGAATCAGGCGCGCCCGGACTGCGGGTGGCGTTCGCGCGGTCAGGCGTTCGACCCGGGCTGCAGAACTCGCAGCGCCTCGAGCTTCAGACAGTCTGAGAGATCCTTGACCCGCGGCGACGCGAGGAGTTGAGTCAGCTCCGGGTCTTCGCCGTCCACGACCCATCGCTTGAGGAAGACTCGCGCTACCGCCGGTCTGGCACAGGCCTCCGCGACCAACTGCTGCGCCCGGGCACGCGCTTCAATCTTGCCGTGGTCGAGGAACAGCCTCAGATAGCAGATCAGCAGGTTGCTCAGGATGCGTGTGAACTGCTCCTCGACCAGCCCCAGTTCTGTAACCAGGCGCTTCGCATCAAGGCAAAGCTCAATCGCCTTCTGCAGTGCCGGCTGGGAATGACCGCCCTGGACGTACTCAACTTCTGCCAGGCTCAGGCGCGCCGATACCTGGTCGATTCTCGCGCCGACCCTGGCATCCGCGGCATCCGTGCGACCCTTAACGTCAACTGCCATGACCTTCCGGTAGTATTCCTTCGCTTGCTGAAAGTGGTGGTCAGCCTGTTCCTCGCGACCCGCGCGCTGTTCCCCTACCGCCCGCGTAAACTCGGCAATGCCCAGTTGGTCCAGCAGCTTCAGGCGCTGCTCGGATTGCGGCGCCATCGCGAGCGCGGTCTCAAGGAAATAGCGCGCCAGCGTGTATGGCTCCAGACCGCCGGGCGGCGCACCGGTCGCGAGGTCCGGCATCATTGCCCGAACGTTGGCCGCCTCCTCCTTCAGTTCCGGGTTGTAACTCTCGCATTGGGTCAGGCGTTTGCTGATTCTGTCCCGCACCGTTTCGGGGTCTTGCGCGCACACGATGTCAAATCTCAAGTCCTGGTTGTTGGCCCAAGCGCGCAGCACCGACTGACCGAGGATGCTGATTACCCCGGACAGCCGCAAGCGCAGCGCGCGGACATAGTGGTCAGTGGGCTTGTAGGCGATGGCTGTGGCCCATGACAGGCAGGTCGGGCAGGTCGCCAGGTGCTCACCGACCTGAAGGTAGGGAAATGGCTTGCCCTTGACTTTGGCCCAGTCGGCAATCAACGTCCGGACAAGGACGCAGCTCTGGGAACGAATCGCCGGGCTCGTCGGCACACATATCCTTTCTGCGTGGGTCTAGCCCAGCGGGGCCTGTGTTTCGGTCGCCAGTTCCAAAAGGCCCGTCTTCACGGCCCAGTCTCGTGCAGCCTGGGGGAAGTGCTCCTCATGGGCTGAGTCGGTCTTGAGCCCGAACAGCCTCGCGCAGAGTGCCCGTCCCTCACCGCCCATCAGCCGGAGCGGCTCAAAACGTCTCATGACCGCGTCCCGATGCTTGTACACGACCCACTGGTTCCGGTGTACCTTCTGTCCGACATCCGCAGCGGTCATGTCCTTGGACAAAAGCCAGATGATGTCGCCGTCTTCGCCCATATCTATCAACCACTTGACCATACCGTAGTGTCTGCCGTCTTCGTACGTACGCACGACCCGCAGGAGTGCCTGGTTTACACCGTCCATTGTCAGGCCGTAGAGCCGCGCCAACTCAAAGCGCGAAAGGTTCCCCTCGTACCAGTTGTGGAACATCTGCTCTTCAGCGTCCTGCCCGGCCACATCCTCAGGCAGCCGCGCCGACGGATGCTCCGCTTCCGGACCAACCACGGTCAGTGCCTCCGGAGAGAAGTCTTCGCCGGCCTTGCCCAGGTATTCCTCAGGTCCGGCGGACGCCAAAGTGCCCGTTTCGTCCTCTCTCAACGTTGCCGACTCCTCGGCTATGCCATCAGTGCGGTAGGAATCCGTAAGTGCCTGATAGTACTCCTTGCCAAGGACCCGCAAAGCCGCGCGCAGGTACTGGTTGGGCGAGTACTTTTCGAGGTGGTCAAACAGGTTGCGCGTAAGGAACTCCATCGCGTGGTAAAGTGCGGCTTCGTAGGTATCGTTGTACTTCAGACAGACGTCCAGTTCGCGGGCCTGCCTGGGGCCTGAAACGCGGATGGTCTCGCCGCGCGCGAACTGCAGCAGAACCAGGTGGACCAACTCAACGAACTCCGAAGTCTCCGCTTCGCTCAGCGTCTCGCATGTGGCCTTGAGACCGCCGAAGGCAGTTTCGAGCGCGGCATAGGCGCTGCGCCGGTTCAGATTGGCGATCCCGGCAATCACCTGGTCCATCTCGGCCAAGAGCGACGACACTGCGGCGTCCCCTGTGCTGCTCGATGGTTCCATGGTGCCTTATCAGACCATTGGAATATTGCGCCTATCTCGGAGCCAGCAGCAGACTGAACCAGCTCCACGTGAAGAACGAGTTCCACAGGGACATATCCTGCGGGACCTGCTGTTCCACCATGGATGGTATTTCGCCGGGGCCGGGTCCAACGCCATCTTCATCTGCCGTGTCCCTGACCACGGTCCCGAAGTCGAGCCGTTGCGGGCCCGGCGGATTGTGGCGGGAAATGGCAACCGCGGTCCCATTGCCCATGGGGTTGGGCACCAACTGGTGCTGGTTGCTTCGGCTGAACTGAGCCGGTGCCACGCCTGCCAGCAGGACTAGGACCAGGAAAACGGGAAAGAGCCTCTTGAAAATACGCACTGTTCCTCCTCGTACACCACAAGCGTACAGGATCGTCGCTTTCGCGACATCGTTGCTTGCCGCCGCCTCTGTCCTCATGCCGGATTCCTCCTCCGGGCATTTTGACCTTTGACATCCGGATTTTGATATTTGACTTGCGGCCTCCGAGGCCGCGCTACGCGCATGCGCTGAGGCGCGATTGCGGTCAGCATCATCGGTTTCATACATAATCATATGCTTTCCGATTGGAAAGGCAGCGTGCCAAGCCGCCTCTCCCACATATATTCTAGTCCCCGGCACCCCCGAGTCAACACGTTTGGCCCAGTCGCCCCGTAAGTGGCTATGGATTATAAAGATGCCAACGCATGGCCGGCTTGAGGCGAACCCGCGCATGAGTCCAATTGGACTCATGCGCGACTTCACAATCCCGGGAGTATCGTTCGGTTGGTCAGCAAGTTAGAGGACTGCGACCGGGATACGGGGGGTCACCCCCGGGGTGAATTCAGGGTTCAAGCGCGGTTTCA
>CAIVTL010000334.1 GCA_903908785.1 Caldifarciminota bacterium
TACAACTCGGTTGCCGCCGACACAGCGGTGCGCGCTTACGGCAAGGGACTGGCCTCGGGCGGCTGGTCCACCGGGTTCGACGACGGCGGCGAAGCGCCGTGCATCGTGTCGGGAGAGCGGACGATAATCGCATCCGGCTCGGCACGGTTGAGCGCCGGCCTCGCTGAGATCAGTCTGCCCGAAGTCTTCACGCAGCACATCCGGTCCGACGTGCCGGTCCGGCTGAGCGTGACGCCGACCGCGGACGCGCCCGGCCTGCTGGTCGCGGAGCGCCGGGGCAATGCCGGGTTCTCGGTGCGGCTCCGGCGGATTGCCGGGCTTGACGGCGCTGACGACGCGGCGTTCGACTGGATTGCCGTCGGCGTGCTCGAAGAGCCCAGCTCCGAACCGGTTCCGGACCGGGAAAGGTAGGAGACAACCATGAGCAAAACAGCTCGTTTGCCCCTGGGCGTTCTGACTCTCACTTTGCCATTTCTCCTTTCCCCTTTGTATCTCGGCGGTTCATTCTGCCTCGCGCAGAACTACAAGTGCGACTGGAGCGTTGTCGGCATCGGTGGCGGGGAGATGAGTTCAAGCGCTTACAAGTGCGGCGCGACCGCGGGCCAGACCGCGGCCGGATTCATCACCGCGCCGAACTACTGGGCGCTAATCGGCTACTGGCAGCCCGAAGGCCAGACCGGAATCAGTGAGCAGGCGCAGTTGCCGAATCAAGGCATGCTGGTGACCCAGCTCTATTCGCCCCAGCCCAATCCGTTCAGGACGCATCTCGCCATTCGCTACTCGCTGGCCGCAGACGGTCCGGTGTCGCTGACGGTCCATGACGTCACCGGCCGCGTGGTGCGCCAGTTGTGCGGGTCGAGCGTGAAGCGCGGAGCGTACAGCGTCACCTGGGACGGCGCGGACGTCCGCGGCCGCAGTCTGGCCAACGGCATTTACTTCGTGCGACTTACTGCCGGCGGCTACACAGGCGCCGAGAAGCTCGTGTTGCAGCGGTAGGCCGATACACGCGGTTTGCTAGCGGGGCGCGGGTAACCGCGCCCCGCGCGTTTTACAGCTTGACCGGCGGCCGAATCCGTGCTTAAATAGAACGACCGGTAGTTCCGGCAGAGTGTTGACGAGTCGAATCCCGTTCATCATGCAGTAGTAGTAGAAAGGATTGTCCCGATGGTTTGTTCAGCTTGCGGTAGCCCCAATCCGCCCAATCGGGAGTTCTGCGCCACGTGCAGAACCCGGCTCGACGTGGTGCGCAAGACCCCGGCGGAAATCGAGGAGGAGCGCTACCTTAGCCGTCTACCCAAGGCGGCGCCCGCTCCTAAGAGCAAGAACCTGAGCGTCACGAGCCTGGTGCTGGGCCTCGCGTCATTCACGCCGGCGACTTTCATCACCGGCATCCCGGCGGTCATCTGCGGCGCGGTGGCGCTCAAGCAGCGCCGGCCCGGTCGCGCGCTGGCGCTGACCGGCCTGGTGACCGGCGCGTTCGGGACGCTGATTCTGACGTTCGCGCTGCTGCTGCCGCTTTTGGCCCGGCAGCGAGAACATGCGCGCGTGGCCGCAGTGCAGCGGAACGTGCACGCGTTCCAGGCCGCACTCGAGGACTACGCCGTCGAGCACGCCGGCCGCTACCCGTATGCGGGCGTTTCCTGGGAACCGGGAGACGAGGAAGGAATGGTGTTGCACTTCAAGGGCAGCGGTCAATTCCCCTCCGGCATCCCGGTCAACCCGTTCACCGGCGAACACTACCGCAACGGCACGGATTTCTTCTACGGGATTAGTGACCTGGCCGAAGCCGGCTTGAACGCGGTGATTGACCGCACCGACCCCACGTGTCCCTTCACCGGTCTCGCCGCGCCCGAGAGCGTTCCCGGCACGATCGCGATACTGGGCTGGGCCCCGCCCGAGGACGCCGGCGCGCCGACCGAGTATGCTGTAGTCGGCTACGGACGCGCCACCACCGAACCGCTGGCCGGGCTTGACGGCCGCGCATTCTTCGTCCTGCACAACTGAGTCTGCGGCGGTTCGCCAGCAACGATTTGACAAATGGCGGCAGACGCCTATTCTCTCCCGCTACTCGAAAGGAGAAAACCAATGAGAACGGTAGCATTAATCGCAGTGTTTGTAGTCCTTGCCGGCGTCTTCTGCGGCGGGAAGACTGGTTCGCAAGCCAACAAGCCCGCGGCAATGGCCGCGAAATGGCCGGCCGAGGCGACCGGTACGCTGACCGAAGATGAACTGGCCCAGTTCGTCAAGGTCCTGCCGGCATTCGGCGCGGCGTTGAAAGCCGCGAGTTGGCAGCCGACAACGGCGAAGGAAGGCGAGGGCTCCATCGCCCGGCTGACCAGCATCATCGACGGCATGCACGTGGCCGGCGTGGAAGAATCCCTGAAGGCGGCCGGCGCGAGCTGGACCGTCCTGCGGGCCACCATGTACAAGGTGTTCGCGGCCATGAGTGCGCTCCAGATCGACGCCGCTCCGCCGGAAATGATCGCACAGATGAAAGCGGATACGAGCGCTGAAGCCAAGAGAGGTCTGAAAGACTACGAGGCCGTCAAATCTGCCTGTTCCATGATACCCGATGCGAACAAGCAGGTTGTGACCAAGCACCAGCAGGAACTGCAGGCACTTCAGGCACTTGGCCGCTAGCCCCCACTTCGGCAACGACATTGCGGAGCAGGGTTTCTCCTGCTCCGCTCTGCCGTTAGAGCCGCACGGAAGACTGACACGTAAGGTCATTGCAAGTAGTGTCTGATAATTTATAGATACACTACGCTCTATGTTTCGTCTGCAACCTACTGGGCTGGCGCAAAGTCTATGTAGTGTTATGATGCAAGCCGAAAGGAACCCGAGTCTATGGAAGAACTGAAAGACGACATCAAGCGAGTCCACGAAGAGATTGAGCGCGAGAGCCTGTTTGTTCAGGCCATCACCGGCGAGGTCGGTAAGGTCATCGTCGGCCAGAAGTACCTGGTTGACCGGCTGATGGTCGGGCTGCTGGCAAACGGGCACGTTCTTATCGAGGGCGTGCCGGGCCTGGCCAAGACCTATGCGGTGAAGACGCTGGCCCGGGCGATTGCCACGAAGTTCCACCGGATTCAGTTCACGCCCGACCTGCTTCCGGCCGACATCATCGGGACCCAGATATACAACCAGGGCACCGGCGAGTTCACCGCGCGCAAGGGCCCGGTATTCGCGAACATTGTGCTGGCTGATGAAATCAACCGCGCCCCGCCCAAGGTGCAGAGCGCGTTGCTGGAGGCGATGCAGGAACGGCAGGTCACCATCGGCGACGACACGTTCAAGCTGGATGACCCGTTCCTCGTGCTCGCGACCCAGAACCCGATTGAACAGGAAGGCACCTACCCGCTGCCCGAAGCGCAGACCGACCGATTCCTCCTGAAGTTGCGGGTCGGCTACCCGAGCAAGGAAGAAGAGAAGCTGATTGTCGACCGGATGACAACCGGCGTCGAGCCGACCGCATCCCCGGTCGTCGAACCGGCCGCAATCATCCGCGCCCGGGCGCTCTGCACGCGCATCTACGTTGACGAGAAGTTGAAGGACTACATCCTCAATATCGTCTTCGCGACCCGGCAGCCGAAAGAGCACAACCTGGCCGACCTGGCGCCGCTGCTCCGGTACGGCGCTTCGCCCCGCGCCTCTATCTACCTGCTGACCGCGGCGCGGGCAATGGCGTTCCTGCGCCGGCGCGGGTTCGTGATACCCGAAGACATCAAAGAGTTGGCGCCGGACGTGCTCCGGCATCGCTTGATTCTCAGCTACGAGGCCGAGGCCGAGGAACTAACCACCGACGACGTCGTGAAGCGCGTGCTCGAAGGCGTCGAGGTGCCCTGACGGGCAAAGTCCGAATGACGAAGTCCGAAGCCCGAAGTCGGGCCGGGGCGTCGAGCGTAAAGCGTAACGCATCCGGGTCAGACCGCGTCAGCGCCGGGCACATCCGGCAGATAGAAATTCGCACCCGGCGGCTGGTCAATACCCTCTTCTCCGGCGACTACAAGTCATCGTTCAAGGGCCGGGGCATCGAGTTCCTCGACGTGCGCGAATACCAGCCCGGAGACGATGTGCGGACGATTGACTGGAAGGTGACCGCGCGGTTCGGCAAGCCCTATGTGAAGAAGTATGCCGAAGAACGGGAACTGGTTGTCATCCTGCTGGTGGACGCTTCCGGCTCGGATCGGTTTGGTACGAAGCGGCTGTTCAAGCTCGAACAGGCGGCGCAGGTCGCGGCCACGCTGGCTTTCTCCGCCATCCGCAACAACGACAAGGTCGGACTGGTCTTCTTCACCGACCGGATTGAGAAGTACGTGCCGCCGAAGAAGGGCCGGGTGCACGTGCTCCGGTTGATTCGCGACATACTGTACTTCGAGCCGGAGCGGCGCGGCACCGATGCCGGGCAGGCGCTGGAGTTCCTGATGCACGTCCTGAAGCGCCGGGCGATTGTCTTCCTGATTTCCGACCTGATGGGCGACTCCTACCGGCCCGAGGCAATCCGGCAGCCGCTGGGCATCGTCGCGCGCAAGCACGACCTCGTCGTGGTCTCGGTCAGCGACCCGGCGGAGAGAGAACTGCCCAGGCTGGGGCTGGTGGAGATGGAGGACGCCGAGACCGGGGAGTTGGCAACCGTGGACACGTCCGACCCGGTACTGCGGAAGCAGTTTGCCAAATCCCAGTCCGCGCGGCAGGACGCGGCGGAGCGGCTGTTCCGGCAACTCGGCATCGACCACATCCCGGTCTCGACCGCCGAGGATTTCACCAAGAAACTGCACCAGTTCTTCCAGAAAAGAGCACGGCGGTATAGGTGAAGTTTCCTCTTCTGTCATTCCGAGGGAGGCGCCTTGCGCCGATTCGAGGAATCTCGTCTGAGAGACCCCTCGACTCCCTCTGGTCGCTCGGGGTGACAGCGCTGTTGCTGTTGGCTGTGGTTGCGGCCGCGCAGCCTGCGCCTGACTCGGCTGCCGCCGACACTGTTGCCCGCGACACCGCGCCCGCATACCATATCGTTTCCGGTGGGCCGGTATCGGTCAGCGCGAGGCTCCTGCCCAGGCCGAAGCGCGAGCTGACGGTTGGTGACCGGTTCAAGCTGGAACTGGTGGTCAAGCACCATCGCGACACCAAGGTCGGCGAGCCATTCACGCCGAGCCAGGACCCGTTCATGATTCTCGACAAGAAGAGCGTCACGCGCTATGCCGGTGACACGATTGTTGACGTCCACACTTTGACGATGGCCGCGTTCGCGACCGGCGAGCCGAAGATACCACCGTTCATCGTACCCTACCCCGCGGAAGGCGAGGTCCGGGCCGCGGCATCGGATTCAATCCCGGTGAAGGTCGCAAGCGTCATGCCCAAGGACATGAAGGACATCAACGACCTGAAGCCGCAGATACAGTTCCCGAACCTGTTGCCGATATGGATAATCCTGGCGCTGTTCGCCGCGGCGGGACTCGGCTACCTGGGTTGGCGTCTGTACCGTCGCTATCGCCGGATAAAGCTCTACGGCGCGCCATTACCAGACCCGTGGGATGAGGCGCTGGCCGCCCTCGACCGAGTGCCGGCCGACGACTGGCTGGCGTCCGGCCATTTCAAGCGCTACTACTACACGGTATCGGAAGTGCTCAAGCGCTACCTGACCCGTCGGTTCGGGTTCCCGGCCCTGGACCAGACCACGACCGAAATCATGCGCGCCATGAAGGTCACGAAGACCCCGGAACGCGAGGGCTTCGGCGAGTTCTTCCAGCGGGCCGACATGGTGAAGTACGCCAAGTTCGTGCCGCTGGCAACGGAGGCGGCAGCGATGATTCCTGCGGCCCGTGAACTGGTGCAGGCGACCACGCCGAAGCCGGAACCGAGTCCGACAAGTCCGACGGGTCAGACCACGCCATGAGATTCGCACACCCCTTCTTCTTCCTGCTGCTGGCGCTGGTGCCCGTCTACATCTGGTGGCAGATGGTGAAGCGCCGGGCCGCGGTCGTCTACAGCGACCTCGGGTTCCTGCGCGGCTCCACGCCTCGCGGCCGTTACGGACGGGTCATCGTCCACGCGCTCTACTCGCTCGCGCTGGTGTTCATGACCGTCGCCCTGGCTCGGCCCCAGCGTGGGCGGCAGTTCCAGGAAGTGGAAACCCGCGGCATCGACATCATGATGTGCCTTGACATCTCCGGTTCGATGCAGGCCGAGGACTTCTCGCCCAAGAACCGTCTGAACGTAGCCAAGGAGCGGGCCAAGGAATTCATCGACAAGCGCAAAGGCGACCGCATCGGCCTGGTCATTTTCTCCGCGACCAGTCTGACCCAATGCCCGCTCACCATGGATCGCCAAATCATCAACGGCCTGATTGACCGCGTTGACTTCGGCATGCTCGAAGACGGGACCGCCATCGGCCTCGGCCTGGCCAGCGCGGTGGCGCGGCTCAAGGACTCGAAGGCCAAGGACCGCGTTATCATCCTGCTCACCGACGGCGTGAACAACACCGGCGACATCGACCCGATTACCGCGGCCCAGACCGCGGCGAGCTTCGGCATCAAGGTCTACACCATCGGTGTGGGCAGCAAGGGCCTGGTGCCGTACCCGGTGAACGACCCGATGTTCGGCCGCCGGTACGTGCAGGTGCAGATTGACCTCGACGCCGAGACCCTGCAGAAGATTGCGGACATGACCGGCGGCAAGAGCTTCCTTGCCACCGACGCGCAGGCGCTCGGGCAGATATACGACGAAATTGACCGGATGGAACCGACTACGTTCAAAGTGAAGCAGTACACCGTGTACAACGAATTGGTTGGGCTCTGGCTGCTGCTTGCCGTAATCGCCCTTGGCGCCGGGGCTGCTCTCGCGATGACGGTGTTCCGGAGGCTTCCTTGAGGGCACACGGAGAATTCAGAGTCCAGAATTCAGATACCAGAGTCCAGAATTCGGGACCGGGCACTCTGAACTCTGGTTTCTGGGTTCTGGATTCTGCATTGTCGGGAGTCTGGTATGATTAAGTGGGCCGAGCCCATTTACCTCTGGTTCCTGCTCGCGGTGCCGCTCGGGCTGGCACTGCTCATCTTCCGTGGATTGAACCGGCGGCGGGCCCTGTCCCGCGCGATTGACCCGGAACTGGCGGACCGGCTGACGCCATCACTGTCCCCGGGCCTTGCCACGCTCAAGGGGCTACTGCTGCTCGCCGCGCTGGCATTCCTGCTGCTCGCCGCGGCCCGGCCCAAGTGGGGCGAGAAGCTGCAGATGTACAAGGGCAAGGGCATTGACGTGGTGATTGCGCTCGACGGCTCGCAGTCGATGCTGGCCGGTGACGTGAAGCCCTCGCGGCTGGTCCGGGCCAAGACCGAACTTGCCTCGCTGATTGACGGCCTGACCGGCAATGCGGTCGGCATCGTCGCCTTTGCCGGCGAGGCGTACGTGATGTGCCCGCTGACCACGGACGCGGACGCGGCCAAGCTTTTCCTCGACATCATCGGCCCGGACATGATGCCGGTCCCGGGAACCGACTTCGGTAAGGCGATTGACGCTGCGCTTTCGCTCTTCAACCCGAAGGAGATGAACTACAAGGCGCTGGTGCTCGTGACCGATGGCGAGGACCTGGGCAAGAACACGGCGCAGGCAATCCAGCGCGCGGTCGACGCGCACGTGCGGATATTCCCGGTCGCGTTCGCCACCGCCGAAGGCGCGCCGATACCGGACTACGACGCGCAGGGAAACCTGAACGCGTACAAGAAGGACAAGGAAGGCCAGGTCGTGATGTCGCGGATGAACGAGCGCGAGCTGATTGTGATGGCGCAGGCGACGGGCGGCCGGTTCCTGCGGGTCGAAGGGTTTTCGGGCGAACGGCTCCTGGGCGAGTTGGACCAGATGCGCAAGAAGGACATCGGCGGCGGCCAGTTCACCGATTACGTCGAGCGGTACCAATGGTTCCTGCTCCTCGCCTTGGTGCTGCTCGTCACCGGGCTGGGACTGAGCAACCGTCGGGGAGCATGGGTTCATTTCAAAATGCAGATTGCAGATATCAAAGGTCAAAATGAAGAAGCGGAATAGGCGCCCGCAGTCGCGGCTCCGGAACTTTGTCATTTCCACTTTGTCCTTTGTACTTTGCGCGTATGCGGCTGACGTTGGTGGCCTGATGCGGCAGGGGAACAGCCTTTACAACCGGGGCAAGTATGACGAGGCGCTTTCCCACTACCAGATGGCCGAGGTGCTGGAGCCGGACGCGACCGCGATTCACTTCAACCTCGGCAACGCGCTGTTCCGGCTCGGCAAATACCAGGAAGCGGCCCGCGAGCTTGAGCTGGTGATGATTGACAAGAAACCTGAACGTCGGGCCAGTGCGATGTATAATATGGGCAACGTGGCATTCAAAGCAGGCCAGCTCGACCCGGCAATCAAGGCGTATACCGGCGCCCTGGCCATCAACCCGAACGACAAGCAGGCAAAGCAGAATCTCGAGTTCTGCCTGAAGAAGAAGCAGGAACAGCAGAACAAGCCGGACAGCTCGCAACAGAAGCAGCAACAGCAACAGCAGAACCAGCAGCAACAACAACAGCAGCAACAGCAGCCGAAGCAGGGTATGGATAAGAACCAGGCCGAGCGTGTCGTCCAGGCGGTCGAGGACAAGGAAAAGGAACAGCAGAAGAAACAGCGGCAGGCAGGCGGAAAGCGGCGGGTGGAGCAGGATTGGTGAGGAGCCGGGTATCGGTCGGATATGTCCTATTGGTCCTATCGGTCCTATTCTCGGCGGCGGTAGCCGCCGAACTGAACTTCAGCGCCGACGTTGACCGAACCACGGCTGGCCTTGGCGAGCAAATCCAACTGACGGTGACGGTCGAGGGCACCAACATCGGCGGTGCGCCCCGGCCGCAACTGCCCGCGCTTGAGGACTTCAGCCAGCTCGGTAGCACGTCATCACAGTCCACCAGCATCTCGTTCATCAACGGCCGGATGACACAGCAGCAGACCATTAGCTTCATCTATTTCCTGTCCGCGAAGCGGATCGGCGACGTGACCATCCCCGCCTGCAAGCTCGACTTCAAGGGCACGACCTACCAGACGCAGCCGATTGCGATAACGGTCACCAAGGAAAGCCAGGCCCCGCCCCCGCCGCCGCAGCAACGGCAATCGCCGTTCGGGTTTCCCGACCGTCCCCCGCCGCGCAGTTCGGGCCGGGCGAATGTTCGCCTGACCGTGTCTGCGGACCGGACTTCGGTGTATCAGGGCGAGCAGGTGACGCTCACCTATGTCCTGTACACGCAGGCCCAGATTGGCGACCTTGGAATCAAGAACATGCCGGGGTTCACCGGGTGCTGGGCGGAGAAGCTCTTCGATGCCAAGGAATTGAGCTGGCGCAACGCGACCTATGACGGCCAGCGGTACAGCGCCGCGACCTTGAAACAGGTCGCGCTCTTCCCCACCCAGACCGGCGAACTGAAGATTGACAAGATGACCGTGTCCGGACAAGCCGTGGTCAGCGGCGGGTTCTTCTTCGACTCGGCCGAGCCTTTTGAAGTATCGTCGGACCCGATTACGATTCATGTGAAGTCCTTGCCTGAGCTGGGCCGGCCCGCGGACTATGGCGGCGGCGTGGGCGAGTTCAAGGTCACGGCGTCCCTGAGCCGCGACAGTTCGGTCGGCGGCGAGCCGCTGACCCTGTCGGTCGGGATTTCCGGCACCGGCAATATCGGGCTCGTGGGCGAGCCGAAGCTTGGAACGATTTCGGGAGTCAAGGTGCTGAGCCCCGAAACGAAGCAGAACACGCGCACTTCCGACGGCCTGGTCGCGGGCGAGCGCACGTTCAACTACCCGCTGATACCGACCGCCGACGGCAAGTTCGTGATTCCCGAAGGTTCGATGAGTTTCTTCAACCCGAAGACCGGCAGCTACTACACGCAGACGACCCCGCGGCTTGAGTTCGTGGCGACCGGCGCGACCGGCAAGACGCCGCTGGCCGACGTCGAGTCCGGCGTCAAGACGCTCGGCACCGACATCCTTCACATCAAACCGGCCTTCGGCCACGCCTTTGTCATTTTCCCTTTCTCCTTTCTCCTTCCCCTGTCATGGTTCTTCTACCCGGCCGGGCTTGTTGTGATGGCCTTCGGCATTGTGATGGGCAGGCACCGCCGCAAGCTTGAGCAGGACCGGGGCTACGCGAGGCGGAACCGCTCCAGCCGGCTGGTGAAGAAAGGCCTGGCCGAGGCGACGAAGCTGCTCGCGCAGGGAGACGAGCGCGAGTTCCACGCCGCGCTCAACCGGGCAGTCGTACGCTATGTCGGGGACCGCTTCAACATCGAATCCACCGGCATGACCGGTGACCAGCTTCAGGCCGAGCTGGCCGGACGGAACGTGGACGCGGATACGGTCGCGGCCCTGCTCGACCTGATTGCCTCCTGCGACGCGGCCCGGTTCTCACCCGGCATGACGCGCTGCGCACCGCAGCAGACATTGGAAAAGGCGAGAATAGTGTTGGAGA
>CAIVTL010000335.1 GCA_903908785.1 Caldifarciminota bacterium
CCGATCTGGCCGTCACGGTCACGCGGCTGAGCCCGGGTTCGACCGCCAGCGCGAAAGCGCCGGAAGCGTCGGCGGTGGTATTGAGATTCAGATTGAGGACGCTGACGACGGCATATGAAACCGGCTGCCACGTCTCGGCATCCAGTACCACACCGGTCAGGGTGGTGGCGCGTGCAGCACCCAGCACGAGAAGCAGCGCGAGTCCGGCCGCTCCGGTACTTCTGCTTTGTGACTTCTGCTCTCTGACTTCTGACTTCGTCTGAGGCATGATTCTCCTTTCCTTACAAGTTGAATCCTCGGAAAGCGGCAGACAGGTCTCCTGGCTTGCGGCATGGCTCTGTCGCCTTCCCGGCCTGTGCCAGTGGCTATGACAGAGTTACGAACCGCTCACAGTGGGTAGGACCGCAGCCGATTCTCACGGCTTTCCCTGTGCAGCGCGGTCGATGAACCACCGATAAACACGGATGACCGGGCAGATGTCTCCGAGAGAACCATCTGTGTTCATCAGTGTCCATCTGTGGTTAGTCCGCCGCGCGGAACTGCAACCGTTCGTGCGTAGACACGCACCCGGTCTTCCACCGCTCTTCCAGATTGTCGGGATAAGAGTAGCAAAGGGCAGGCAAAGGTAAAGGTAAAGGTAGACGTAAGGATAGAGGTGAAGGTCTCAACCTCGACCTTCACCTCAACCTTTTCATTGGAGGCGGGTCTGTAAGCCGAGTTCTGTCCCCGGCAAGCCGGGTGACGGTCATTTATCTGGGCATGCGGTTGCCCGCATGTCTCAAGCGACCTACCCGAGAACTTGAGTGGACCGGGCCAGTCCGGTTCTCATATTGGTCTTGCACCGGGCAGGGTTTTTCCATCCCGGATGTCGCCACACGGGATAGTGCGCTCTTACCGCACTTTTTCACCCTTACCTTACGAGGCCCTTCGCTTGCGCTCAGGGCAAACCGCAAGGCGGTTTGGTTTCTGTGACACTGTCCGTCCACGGGCCGTCACCGGCCCGCAGCCTCGCTCTTAACGAGTGCCTCGCCCGAGGTGCTCGGACTTTCCTCCCCGCAAGGGGCGACCGTCCGACCCGCCTCCGTCTCAATTCTAGCCTGAGTTCCGAGGATAGCAAGCGGGTTGCGTCTCGGTGGGCTTGATTCTCCCGGCCGGCGTGATAACCTATATGTCTGATGAGCCCCATCACCGTCCTCGCCATCGGCGGCAACTCGCTGATTCGGTCCAAGGACAGGAGTTCCTTTGCCGACCAGCTTGCGACCACCGCGGACACCTGCCGGCACGTTGCCGACATCGTCGTAGCCGGTCACGAGGTTGTCGTAACGCATGGCAACGGCCCGCAGGTCGGGTTCATCCTTATCCGTTCGCATCTTGCTCGCAACCGGTTGCCCGAGGTCCCGTTCGACGCCTGCAACGCCCAGACTCAGGCCGAGATTGGTTATATGATACAGCAGTCTCTGGACAACGAGTTCGAGCGGCGTGGCATCAAGAAGCCGGTCGTGACCGTCGTGACGCAGGTCGTGGTCGACGCGGCCGACCCGGCATTCCAGCATCCGTCCAAGCCGGTCGGGCCATTCTACACCAAGGGCGAAGCCGCGAAGTTGGAGAAGGAACTGGGTTGGGCGGTACGCGAGGATGCAGGTCGGGGTTCTCGGAGGCTGGTTCCCTCACCCCGGCCGATGGAGGTTGTAGAGAAGCCCGAGGTCGAGTGTCTGTTGCGCTCGGGCGCGGTGGTTGTTGCCTGTGGCGGTGGCGGGATACCGGTCGTCCGGCAGAACGGCACGCTGACCGGAGTTGCGGCCGTGATTGACAAGGACCTGGCGTCGAGCCTGTTGGCCGGGGATATCGGGGCTGAGCGGCTGGTCATCTCGACCGCGGTGCCGCAGGTCTACCTGAACTATGGGCAGGCCAACCAGCAGGCGCTGGGGACCGTCCAAAGTGATGAGATGCGCAGACACATCGCAGCGAAGCAGTTCCCGTCCGGCAGCATGGGCCCGAAGATTGAGGCCGCGCTCGACTTCCTGAAGCGCGGTGGCCGGGAAGTCGTAATCACCGACCCCGACCACTTGGCCGACGCGCTGGCCGGCAAGGCCGGAACGCATATCACTGACTGAGGAGAATTCAGAGTTCAGAATGCAGAATGCAGATTGCAGAATGGCGGAGTCGCGACTGAGGGTCGTGCTCGCGCTTGTCGTGCTGGCGGTGTTCGCGACTTTGTCGGCGCAGACCACGGTCCTGATTCCGATGGACCTGACCCAGACCGACCACTTGAAAGCCTACGGCGTTGTGTACCGCCTGCTTCAGCGCGGGCAGAAGGTTGAGTGGTTGCTCAACTACCGCGGCGGGTCGTTCCTGTTCCCGCCTGAGCAGGAGGCCGTGAAGGAGTGCAAGCTCAACGGTGTCGCGTACCAGGCAGTTGGACCGGATGAGGTCGTGCAGATACGCTCGACCATCGAGAAGAACAACATGGAGTCGGTGATGCTGGAACGGCCGACAAAGCTCGCCGTCTATGCGCCGCCGACCGTTGACCCATGGGACGACGCGGTGCGGCTGGTGCTCGACTACGCCGGCATCAGCTATGACGTGGTCTGGGACAAGGAGGTAGTCGCCGGCAAGCTCGCTCAATACGACTGGCTCCACCTGCACCATGAGGATTTCACGGGGCAGTACGGCAAGTTCTACGCTTCCTACCGCGGCGAGCCGTGGTATCAGAAGGACGTTGCCATCAACACCAAGACCGCGGCCGAGCTCGGATTCAAGAAGGTCAGCAAGATGGACCTGGCGATTGTCGAACTCATCCGCAAGTATGTGGCCGACGGTGGGATGCTGTTCGCCATGTGCTCGGCCACCGATACGCCCGACATCGCGTGGGCTGCCAGGAATACCGATATCTGCGATGCCGTGTTCGACGGCGACGGGATTGACCCGGCATACGCGTCGAAGCTCGACTTCACCGGCTGCCTGGCATTCGAGAACTTCAGCTTGATGACCGACCCGATGGTCTATGAGCATTCGGACATTGACACCTATCTCGAAGCAACCGCGCGCGGGCAGGACGTCTACTTCTCCCTGTTCGATTTCTCGGCCAAGTATGACCCGGTGCCGTGCATGCTGGTCCAGGACCACGTCGGGCTTGTCAAGGAGTTCCTGGGACAGAACTGCGGGTTCCGGCGCAGCAAGGTGAAGAAAGACGTGCTGGTCCTGGCCGAGGTGGCCAACACCGAAGAACTGAAGTATATCCACGGCAACTTCGGCAAGGGCACATTCACTTTCTTCGGCGGCCACGACCCCGAGGACTACGCGCACCGAATCGGTGACCCGGCAACCGACCTGTCGCTGCACAAGAACTCGCCCGGCTACCGGCTGATACTCAACAACGTCCTTTTCCCGGCGGCAGAGAAGAAACCGCTGAAGACATGAAGAGCAGTGCTCAAGTGCACAAGTGCGCCAGTGCTCGAGTGTCCGAGTACGCAGCACTAGATTTCTCGAGCACTCGAGCACTAGAGTACTTCCTCTTCTAGCATGTGCCTCGCTATCCCGCTGCGACTGGTCTCGGTCAACGGCAACGATGCCGTTGGCGAGGTAGGCGGCATCCAACGCGAGGTGTCAATCATGATGACGCCCGACGTGAAGGTCGGAGACTACGTCATCGTCCATGCCGGGTTCGCTATCCAGGTGCTCGACCAGAAAGAGGCCGAGGAGAACCTTGAACTGCTGCGTCAGATTGGCAATACGGTCGAGGTGAAGAGGGAAGAGGTCCGGGCCCGGCGCAAAGCCGGCAAGCCCGACTAGCTGTCAGACTCCGGCGAAGAACCGCCGGACAGCTTCGACAACCGACTTCTGCTGTTCGTCGGTCAGGCTTGGCCGGATGGGCAGCGTGAGCGCTTCCCTGCAGGCGCGTTCGGTCTCAGGTAGAGGCGGGAACGGGCCGACTGCCGAGGCAGCCGGTTCCATGTGCGCCGGCACCGGGTAGTAGTCGCCGG
>CAIVTL010000336.1 GCA_903908785.1 Caldifarciminota bacterium
CAATTAGGCGCATGGTGAGAGGAAAGGACAAAGTGATAAGGACAAAGGACAAAGCAAAATGGAAAGGACAAAGCCGGCATTTGTGCTTGGGCCTTGTTTTGTCCTTTGGACTTTGTCCTTGGTCATTTCCTCAGGCTGCTATTTGCCCGTCGGCGAGGCGGATGGTCCGGCGTGCGTGCCCGGCCACGGCCTGGTCGTGGGTTACGAGGATGATGGTGTTTCCCTGTTCGGCAAGGGACCCGAACAGGCGCATGATGTCGACCCCGGTTCTGGAGTCGAGGTTGCCGGTCGGCTCGTCGGCGAGGACGACCGAGGGCCGGTTGGCGAACGCGCGCGCGATGGCCACGCGTTGCATCTCGCCGCCCGACAGCTCGTTGGGGTTGTGCTTCATCCGGTCCTTGAGGCCGACCATCTCAAGCAGTTCGGCGGCGCGGGTTGAGCGTTCCCGGAACGGGACGCCGGCGTACAGCATCGGGAGTTGGACGTTCGACTGGGCGGAGAGTCGCGGCAGCAGGTTGAACGACTGGAAGACGAAGCCGATTTCCCGGTTGCGGAGATGGGCGAGTTCGGTGTCGTCCAGGGTCGAGATATCGCGGTCGTTGAACCAGTACTTGCCCGAGGTCGGGGTGTCGAGGCAGCCGAGCAAGTGCATCAGCGTGGACTTGCCCGAGCCGGATGGGCCCATCAGCGCGACGTATTCACCTTTGTTGATTTCCAGCGTCACGCCGTTCAAAGCCAGTATTTCGACCGTGCCGGTGCTGTACGACTTGGCGATGTTGTCGGTGCGTATCAGCATGAGGGTAAATGACGAAGCTCGAAGCCCGAATTCCGATTCAAGTCCGAATGGCGGAAATGCACGGCCGGGAATTGGGACATTCGTGCTTGATTCGTCATTCGAATTTCGTCATTTGGGCTTTGCTGGTTTGTCGGGCAGGCTGTCCTTTGCCGTTTTCGCCGCCACCCGCTGGCCGTCGGTCAGCTTGGAGAGCTTTTTGTAGGGGCCGGTGATGATTTCATCGCCCGGCTTCAGGCCGTCCGTGACCTCGATTTCGTTCTCGCCGGCCTTGCCGGTGCGGATGGACGTCAGCACGGCCTTGCCGTCTTTGACCGTGAATACCGTCTCGGTGTCTTTGCCCTTGACCTCGCGGCGGCCGGCGGCCTGCACCGGGATGACGAGGACGCTGTCGACCTCGGCGGTGATAATCTCGGCGCGGCCGTTCATGCCCGGGCGCAGGGCCGCGGCGGTGCTGTCGAGGGTAACCTCGACCTCGAACGTCGTGGTCTGCTGGGTGGCGCTGAGCACGCTCTGGGTCGGCATGTAGGCGATGCGGGTGACGCGGCCGGAGAACGACGTGTCGGGCAGCGCGTCAACGAAAACGGTCGCCGCCTGTCCGAGCGCGACCGACACGACGTCCGCCTCATCGACGTCGACGAGCGCCTGCATCCGTGACATGTCGGCCAGTACCGCGAGCACGGTGCCCGAGTAGTTCATGGTGCCGATGAGCACCGCCTCGCCCTGTTCGATATTGAGCTGGGTGACCATGCCCGAAATCGGCGCACGGATGGTCGTCTTGTCGTACTGGTCCTGGGCCTCGTCGTACTGCGCCTTGGCCATGTCGTAACCGGCTCGAGACGCTTCGAACTGCTCGGCCGAGACCAGCTTCTGCGCATACAGGCTCTCGACGCGGACGTGGCTCAACTCGGCCTGGATGAAACGGGCGCGGGCAAGAACCAGGTTGGCCTCGTAGCTCTTCCGGTCGAGTACGAGCAGAACGTCACCTTTGCGGACGATGTCGCCTTCTTTGACCGGCAGCTTGTCAACCACGCCCATCACCTGCGCCTGCAGGTTGACCTGGGCCTGGGCGCGCAGCGCGCCGGTGGCCGACACCTTGGACAGGATTGAGCCGTTCTTCACCTTCTGCGATTCGACCTCTTCGCCGGAGGCGGACTTGCTCTTGAGATTGGCGACGATGATAAGGCCGATGACGACCACGACTCCGGCTACAATGATGATTGTGCGCGTACGCTTCTTCAACGGGGCCTCCTTTCAGGGTAATGACGAAACCCGAAGTCCGAAACCCGATTGAAACCCGAGTGGCGGAAGTGCCGGAATTGTATCATTCGTGCTTCATTCGTCATTCGGACTTTGTCATTCGGATTTCGGACGATGGTCCGTGCGTCCGAGCAGGTAGGCAATCTGGGCAGCCTGCACGTAGGTGTCGGTAAGGGCCGAGACGTAGGTTGCCTGCGCCTGGGCCAGGGCGGTTTCGACCGAGAAGAAGTCGATGAGTGAGATGGCGCCGAGCCGCTGCTGCTCCTGGGCCAGCCGGTACAGCTCCTGGTTGAGCTCGAGGTTGCGTTTTGCGTAGTCGTAGTTCTGCCGGGCCTTTCCGTAGCCGAGAACCGCGGTGGTTGCCGCGGCCTTGATCTGGTAGTGTGCCCGGGCGGCGGCGGCTTTGGTCCGGCGCGAACCGGCGACGGCATCAGCGATATCCAAAGCGAACGATTTGGGGTCGAGCAGGGGAAAGGAGAATCTGATGCCGGTGGTGATCCGGTCCTTGTCGTTCCAGCTCTTGATGCTCTTCGGCATCGTCGGGTCCGCGTAGTTCGACGACCAGAACGCCGACACCGACGGCAGGACCTGACCGATTGTGGCGACAGTGTTCACGGTGGCGATGGTGCCGGCCTTGGCGGCGAGCTGAGCGCCGGGATTGCGGCGCTCGATTTCGGCCACCAGGCTGTCGTCGTTGCTGATTGCGAAGCCGGAGGGCTGGTCCAACTGCTCGGTCGGCTTGACGACCACGTCCTGGCTGATGCCGGCCGTGGCCAGGAATGCGGCATTGGCGGAGATGAGCGCATTCTCCGTGGTCAGGGACTGGATTTCCGCCTGCGACCGGAACACCTCGGAGCGCATCACGTCGATTCTTGATGCCGCGCCCAACCGCAGCTTTTCCTGGTTGAGCTTCAGGTTGTCGTCGGCGCGGTCCAGCGCGGACCGGGTGGCGTCGCGGAGCAGCCTGGTGCCGAGCAGGCTTAGGTAGCTGTCGGTGACTTCGTAGATGAGTTGCGCCTGCTTGTCCTGCGCGTCGGTCGTGTAGTACCCGGCGTTGATGAACGAGGTGACGACGGCGGCGTAGACCCGTGGGTCGAAAATGACCTGGCTCACGGTCAGGGAGCCGGTCCAGCCTTCCGACGTCACGGTTGAGTCGGAGGAGGGGATAACCTGCGTCTGGGTCTTGCCCCAGCCGAGCGAACCGGCCGGCGACGGCAGCAGGGCGTTGATGCCCTGGCCCAGTTTGACGCCGCTCTCGAGCTTCGAGGCCGAGACTTCGGCCCGGGCCGGGCTGCGGCGCATCGCGAGGTCCAGGGCCTGCCCGAGCGACAACTCAAGCGTGTCCGGTGCGGCGCTGACCAGCGAGAGAAGTAGTAGTAGAATCATGGCTCAACCTCCTGCCCGGGCGCCGAGGAGCGCGAAAATAAGGGTAAGAACCGCCCATACCGAGAACACCAGCAGATAGGACTTCGAGCTCTTCAGGCCGAAGACGACGTTCAGGCCCATCGCGCAGAGGACGAGTTGCCAGATGGCGAAGATGTCGACGCGCGCCAGCACGACAGAGAGGAACGGGGTCTTCAGATTGGGCGCGAACATCGAGAGGCTGGTAGAGACTTCTGCTGACTTCTTCATCAACACGAGGGCGCCGCGCACAATCGCCGAGGGAACCGCAACCAGACTAGCGTTGCAGACGACGGCCCAGGTCCGTTTGAAGTCGCCCGTGCCGCCCAGCAGGGGCAGACTGACGTTGTACACGACGGCCAGGAAGAGCACACCGATGATACTGATAACGAGGGCACTTGCGACCGGCGCGCCGAAGCGCATGACCGGGCTGGTATAAAACTTGTCCATACCCTCGGTCGCCTTCTGAATCTGTTCCTCGGACATGTTCCGCTCGCGCATCCGGTCAACCGCCACTTGGCGCTGTTTGTCCCAGTCGACGTAGCGGGCGGAGACAAACGCGATCAGCATGTTGAAGACGAGCGCGATGATTAGCGGAATCAGCCAGGTTGGCTTCTCCTTCAGGCGGCCGAAGGCACGGGACGGAGAAAGGTAGATGTCAAACATGTGTTACTCCTGTTATCGCTTCGGCGGCTTGGTCAGGCGGCCGGTGTGCTGCGGGTCATGCCGGTACTGGGGCCAGAACGTGTTCGCGACCGGGCCGTCTCCGCGGAACGCGTACAGGCCGCCGTCCCACGAACCGACATAGACGGTGCCGTCCGGGCCGATTGTCGGCGCGGACGAATAGTAGACGTCCTTGTCGCCGGAAGCGACCTCGCGGCTCCAAAGCAGACGGCCGTTGCTCGCCAGGGCGTACAGCGTACCGTCGTCCGGAAGGAAATAGACCGTGCCCTTATCGCTGGCCGCGGCCGTGGCGATGACGATGTCGATTGCTTCGTAAACGATGGTCGGGGTCCCGCCCGGCGTTTTGCGGCAGAGGTAGTACCCGTCGGTGCCGAAATAGAACGCGCTGTCCGGGCTGACGATGACCTCGGGCCGGATTTCGTCGCCCTCCGGGGCCGGCGTGCGCCACTGCTGCCGGCCGTCCGGGCCGATGCAGTAGAGGTAGCCGTCGGTATTGCCGACATACACGATGCCCTTGTCGTCCACTACCGCGGAGGCGTAGAAGTAGTCACCTTCGGGCGCGCCGTAGGCCCAGTGCTTTCGGCCCTTCGCATCAAGACAATAGACCGAGTCGGACGTGATGTAGATGAGGCCGGTCAGACCGATGGTCGGCGAGCCGGCGATTTCGTCACCGGTCTTGAAGCTCCACTTCTTCTTGCCGTTCGGGGCGATGGCGGCCAGCGTGCCCTTGTCCGTGCCGATGTAGATGGTGCCGTCCGCGCCGATTGCCGGCGTGCTGTAGATTTCGTCGCCTAAGTACAGGGACCAGCGCCGCTTGCCGGCAGTATCCAGGCAGTAGACATTCGAGTCGAGCGAGGCGAAATAGACCTGGTCGCGGTTGATGGCCGCGGAGCTGTAGACGGCGTCACCGGCCTGGAACTTCCAGCGCTCGTGGCCGTTGGGAGTGATGGAGCGGAACGTGCCGCTCTCGTCGCCGATGTAAATGTTCCCCTGCAGGTCAAGGGTGGGCGACGCGACCATCGCGTCGTCGGTTGGGAACAGGCCTTTCTGGATTGGCTCGGGCCAGACTTTTACGTCGTAGTGCTTGCCCCAGCCCGACACCCGACCGAGTGAGTCCCGGGCGCGCACCGACACGGCGTAGTCGCCCGGTGTCTTGTACTTGTGGTAGCGGCTGATGTCGGTCGGGCTTTCCAGCGGGCCGGTCCAGTCGAGCGTGTCGCCGTCGCCCCATGCAACCTGGTAGTACAGCGGCAGTAGGGCGTTGGCCGGCGGGAAGATTACGGCCTCAATTTCGACCGCCGTGTCGGCCCACATCGGCACGACCAGCGAGTCGGGCGCGGCCGGCTGGGTGATACCCAGCAGCAATGTCAGGCCAATGGACGCGAATGTTAACAGGGCAGCAACCTCCGTATGCAAATGACGAATGACGAAGTCCGAATGCCGAGTGCCGCGGC
>CAIVTL010000337.1 GCA_903908785.1 Caldifarciminota bacterium
CAAGTGGCTAGAATATGGTTAAGAAATCCATGAGTGGAGTAGTGCAGCTAATGTCGAACAATGGTGAAGATACGGGCCTGAGCCTGGAAGAGGCAGCTACCACCTTTTTGACGGGTCTGTCTGCCCAGAAAAAGGAAGCCATTCAGCAAGAGGTGTTCCGGTTCGTACGGTGGTACGGTGCCGAGCGGCGCCTCGATGCGCTCACCGCGCCTGAAGTGGCCAGCTACGCGGAACAGCTTTCCTTATCCGACACCGATTATCAGCGGACCTGACTCGGGCTGGGTGCGTGCGCCGGTACGGTTCACGGCACTCAACTCAGGCAGACTCACCACGATGTGGGCTTGGGGTGATAGCGGTGTCGACATCCTTTCTTACTACTCCCCGTATGGCATTCATGCCTACGCTGACACTGGGATGTACACGGTCACCTGCTACATCCAGTCCCACGGTTCCGAGCCGGCGCCCGTCCTCGTCTCGGACCCGTCAGCACCGTGGACTCTCCGCATCCTGCCAGATACGCTCGTCCACCCTGATTCCGTAGTGGCCACGATTGCCACAGGGTCGAGGGCGAACGACTGGGCCTGCATTCTCCCAGACGGAAGCCGCCTGTACGTCACCAATGCGGCCAAGGACTCTGTCTCTGTCATCGACGCTCAAACCAACTCGGTCACGGCGGTTATTGCAGTACCTGACAGCCCGACGTGCTGCGTTGCTTCGAATTCCGGGCAGTACGTGTACGTTTCTTGCCCTGCCGCCCGCTCGGTCGCGGTCATCGACGTGGCTGGAGACAGTGTCGTTCGGTCCATACCGATTGATGGCAAACCTGACCGGCTTGCCCTTCTGCCCAACGACAGCTTCCTCTACGTGGCGCACGCCGACAGTGGTTTCGTCTCTGTGATACGCACGGACAATGACTCGGTGATCGCTCGTGTCGCTGTCGCCGTTACGCCGACCGGCATCGCCGTGAAACCGGGCGGCGAGTACGTCTACGTCGCCAGCGAGGCAGGCAACGCTATCACAGTAATACGGACGGCTGACAACAAGATCACATCCTTGGCCGGCATCGGCGGCGGACCCACCGATGTGGCATTCAGCCCGACTGGCGACACTGTCTATTTCACTTGCCCTGCCGCCAAGACCCTGCTGCTGCTGCGGGCACCGAACCTGTTGACGCTCGGCGAGATAAGTTACGACTCCTTGGATTGGCCGAGCCCGTGTCACGCCTTCGTGCACCCCAATGGCCAGTGTCTTTACACGACATCCACGGGGTCTTGGTCAACGGCTGGGCCGGCAGTCATTCGCCGCAGTGACAACTATCTGCTGGGCTTGACCAATGCGGGCAAGGCACGGATGGCGGTCCCTTCGCCGGACGGCAGCAAGGTCTACGTGCCTTCGACCACCGGCGTCGTCGTTCTCGGTCTGCGCTCGGGCCACTGACGCGGGTCCGACTTACAACCAAGCCAATTGGCTCGCGAGCGGCCAGTGAGTTTCGGGGTTGTGCTGGGGCTGGCTAGCGGCGGGT
This sequence comes from Caldifarciminota bacterium, assembly GCA_903908785.1. Lineage (GTDB taxonomy): Bacteria > Hydrothermota > Tepidihabitantia > Tepidihabitantales > Tepidihabitantaceae > UBA2258. The sequence goes on from CAIVTL010000337.1 coordinate 1,523, forward strand.
GAAGATGGGCTCGACCGACGCGGATTCGACCCAGCCGCCGTCGCCGCCGGGAATCTGGATTAGGACGTAGCCGGGACGCTGCTCGCGCAGCGTCACCTCAAGCCCGTCGTGAACGACCGCTATCTCTTTGTACTCCGCGCCCGGGCCGCTGCGCAGGGTGAGTTCCGGCTGGACCACCACCGCATGTTCAGCGCCGGTGACTCCGGCCCAGCTTGCCGCGGCAATGAAGCAGTAGATGAACACGACCCCGAGCCCAAGTGCAATCCAGCCGAACAGGCGCTCGCCGCGCACGAAGAGCAGCGCGAGCGCGGCAAGGGCGAGGAAGAAGAGGAGCCCGGCCAGCACCCGCGCCGAAGCTGCGTCAAGCACGCGCAGGATGTCATTGAGCATCCGCACCAGCGGATTCTCAATGGTAAGGGTTTTGTCCGGCCGGAACTGACGGGTAAAGGCGAGGTTATGGATGATGTCTTTGTCGTGCGGTTTGAGCACGTACGCCCGGTTGTAGTCGGCAATGGCCCGGCCGATTTCACCCAGCTTGAACCGGGCGTTGCCCCGGTTGTAGAGCAGTTCCGCGCTGGTCATCCCCGCCGCCGCGCTGTCGTAGAACGTGACCGCCTGCGCATAGTCGCCTGCTTCATAGGCCGCATTCCCGCGGCCAAACAGGTCTGCCGGTGAGGCGAATGATGAACCGCCAAGAACGCCAAGAACGCCAAGCCCGAGCAAGGTCATCCGCAGATGCCCGAAGACCCGAACCCCTGAACCCCAGAACCCCGGAACCCGCAGCTTGAGCACTGGACCACTAGACCACTGGACCACTTTCCTTCTCACAGCCTCTCCAACACTATTCTCGCCTTTTCCAATGTCTGCTGCGGTGCGCAGCGCGTCATGCCGGGTGAGAACCGGGCCGCGTCGCAGGAGGCAATCAGGTCGAGCAGGGCCGCGACCGTATCCGCGTCCACGTTCCGTCCGGCCA
>CAIVTL010000338.1 GCA_903908785.1 Caldifarciminota bacterium
CGCTGATGGGCTTCCTGGCACCCTCTCTTCTGCCGCTCGCCGCTCTGGCCGCAATCCCGATTGCCATCCACATCCTCAGCCGGCTGCGGCTGAAGCGCGCGGACTTTCCGTCGCTGCTGCTGCTCACTACCGCCCGGCGCGAGCGGTTCTCGTGGCTCCGGCTCAAGGAACTACTGCTGCTCATCTTCCGCACGCTCGCGCTGCTCGGGCTGCTGCTTGCTTTGGCCCGGCCGTTTGTGCGACACCGCCTGCCCGGACTTGGCCGGGCGAACGACATGGTTATCGTATTGGACGACTCGTACAGCATGTCGCGGCCGTGGCAATGGCAGCAAGCGCTGACCGTGGCGCACGACCTTGTCAGTTCGTTGGGACCGGGCCGGAGGGCAGCGCTCGCCACGGCCAGTGACCAGTTACCAGTTGCCAGTTTCCAGTGGCGGACGGCGAGGGAACTGCTGCCGCTACTCGATTCGCTCAAGCCGTCGTTCACTGGGACGGTGCTGGAACCGGCGCTGAGGCGCGCCGTTGAACTGGCGAAACCGGCGCACGCCGAGGTCGCGGTCGTGACCGACCTGCAGGCACGCGCGATGCCCTCGGATTGGCAGCCGCCGGCTGACGTATCGGTCTTGCTCGTCGGTGTCGCCGCACCGGATGGCGACAACACGGGCATCACGCGGCTCTACACCGAAGACCGCTTCCCGGTCGCGGGCCGGGCCACGCGCATCAAGGCGGACTTTGCGAACTACGGCCCGACCCCGGCCACCCGCACCGCGGTCCTGACCCTCGACAACCGCCGCGAAGAGCAGGCCGTCGCCATCAAGCCGCATGCCTCCGCGACCGTGACCTTTGAGGCCGCTCTCGCCGACTCCGGGTATCATGTTGCCGAGGTGGCACTGCGCGGCGATTCGCTGGAGCCGGACAACGCGCGCTGGCTCGCGGTCTATCAGCCGCGGCGGCTCTCCGTACTCGTGGTGGAATCACCCGCCGCGCCTGCCCGGTACCTGGCCGACGCCTTGGGTACAGACTCGTCTTCTATCTTCGGCGTAACCGTCATCCCGGCGTCCGAGTTCGGCCGCTATGACCCGCGCCGGTTCGCCACGGTCGTCATCACTGACGCGGCCGCGCTTGCCCGCTCGGACTGGACCCGGCTTGGGTTCTCCCTTCAATCCGGCGGCTCTGCCCTGGTCATGTTCGGCGCGCCGCCTTCCGACTCATCGCTGCTCGCCGGCCGCATCCGGTTCCGCGGGTTGGCCCGGCCCACCGGGTTCGTTTCCGTCGCGTCGGTAGACACAACTCACCCGGTGCTGGAAATTCTGAAGACTACCGACCTGTCGGCGGCGCGTTTCTTTGCCCACGCGCGGCTGGACCCGGGCGCGGGCCGGGTCATGGCCCGCCTTTCCGACGGTGAGCCGCTGATGATTGATTCTGAAGACGGTCGGCTCATCACCTGGGCGTTCACTGCCGAACCGGAGTTCACCGACCTCGTGTTCAAGGCCGCATTCGTGCCCCTGCTCCACCGGACCCTGCTCTACCTTGCGAGCACGCCGCTGCGTTCAGAATACGTGGTCGGAGATACGATTCGCGCGCCGGTCGCGGGTTCGGGACCGGTCACGGTCTCAACGCCCGGCGGCCGCGTTCTCGCAACGCCGGAACCGGGAACGGGCCGGCCCGAAGCAGTACTCACGCAGACCGGGAAGCCGGGCGTCTATCGCGTCGCCGACCGGCCGTACGCAGTCAATGTCCTCGCCGCCGAAGGCGACCTGGCCCAGGCCCCAGCCGACGCGCTCAGGAAGCAGGGCTACCAAGTCTCTCGCAATTCGCAACTCGCAACTCGCAACTCGTCTGACCTTGCCCCGGCCTTGCTCTGGCTCGCCGCGTTCGCCTTTGCCGCGGAACTGCTCCTGCTCGCTCTGTAGAGCGAGAGTCAGGGGTTAGGAGGTAGGAGGTAGAAGGTAGGACGTAGGGACTGGGAGCAAAGGGTCGGAGTTGTTGGCTGCGTCTAGCTGCTAACTGCTAACTGCTAACTTTAGAGGTAGACGCCGGTGCGAAGGTAGTTGACGTAGCGCTGGAAGATGGTCTCGTCTTCCAGCAGAGCCACGCGAGCGATGACTACGGTGGCGGCCTCGGCGTTGACCTTCAGGCCGTAGGCCTGGTGACCGGGTTCGCGCACCGTGAACCCGACATCGTAGACCTCCTCGGCCTTCTGGTAGCCCCGGCCGGTCACCTGCTCAAGGAACCATGACAGGTTATCGGCAACCGCGCCGAGCACCACGATTGACTGCAGTTGCGGCCGCATGGGAATCCTGATGACCTCGCCGCCGGACGCGCGTGCGTCAACGACGGTGGCTCGGTCGGTGTCAACGAACTGGCGCAGTGTGTTAAGCGAGGACAGTTCCATCGGGGAATAATTTACTATTGCCGGGCGGCATGTCAAGCCGGGAAGGCATCTGGGCAAATCCGAAACTCCAGACCCCGCGGCTGCGCGCGAGTTTCCAGTTGCCAGTTCCCAGTTTCCAGTCAGCGGATAGCGGTAAGCGGTGAGCCGTCAGCGGTTGAATCTGCGTCATCTGCCCGACCTGTGCGCGAAAACGTGAATGGTGACTAGTGAAAGGCGGCTTCGGGCTTCACAATTCTCTATTCTCCTATGCAGGTTCCGCCTCGGGCATTTTGACTCTTGATATTTGCCTTTTGACTTGCGTCTGCCTACGCTCCCGGTTCCTGCCCCATCAGATGGGCGTAGACCACCGCGTTGCCCACCATGCTGGCGATGACCGAGTACTCGTCGGGCTTGTGGGCCCGGCCTTCGTTGCGGCCCCAGACCACGGCCGGAATCCCGCGCCGACGAAACAGCGCCGCGACCGTGCCGCCGCCGATTCCGCGCGTGAACGGCTCGCCGCCGTACACGTCTCGGACCGCCTTTGCCAGCATCCGGACAATCGGCGCATCGGGTGAAGTCGGCGGCGCCGCCTGCGCCATCTGGACCGTCTCGACCTTCACTTCGACTCGGGACTCGGCCGCGACCTCGGCGGCAATCCGCTTCATATCCTCAATCAAATCGGTCAGCTCGTACTGCGGCAGCATCCGGCAGTCGAAGTAGAATACGTCCTCAGCCGGAATCGTATTGATATTAGGAACGTTCGCTTCCTTCTTGGTCGGCTCTATCGTTGAGACCGGCGGCGAGAACAGGCCGTCCTCCGCGTTGTACAGTTCATGCAGGCGCTCGTCGAGCCGCACCAGCAGGCGCGCGCCGGCCCGGTGCGCGTTGTTGCCGTGATGGGGAGTGGAGCCATGCGCCTGCCGGCCGAGCGTCGTGAACTTCACCCATGCAATCGATTTCTCCGCCACTTCCAGCAGCGTGCCCGCTTCGTTGCCGGCGTCCGGCACGACCACGAGGTCCTCGGGCCGACACAGGTCGTGGTGTTCAAGCAACCAGCCCACGCCGTAATCCGAACCGTTCTCTTCGTCCGCGACCAGCATCAGGATGACGTCGGTCTGAGGCGCGAGCCCAAGGTCAAGCAATGCCTTGACCGCGAAGCACGAAGCCACCATCTCCTGCTGATTGTCTTCGGTGCCTCGGCCGTAGATGCGGCCGTTCTCAACCCGTGCCTCGAAAGGGTCGCTCTGCCAGATGTCCCTCGGACCGGGCGGCACCACATCAATGTGCGTCATCAGCCAAAGCGCGGGTCGCTGCTTCCGGCCTTTGACCCGGGCGGTCAGGCTGGGTCGATAACCGCAGGGAGCCGAGTGGTCCGGCGCCCGGTACTCGGTGACCTCAAGCCCCCACGACCGCAGGAGCCCCGACAGGTACTCGACCTTGGCTTTCTCGCCGTCGCCGCCTGATACCGGGCTGATTGCCGGCAACGCGACCAGTCTGCGCTGCATCTCAATCATCTCCGGCTCAAGCCGACCAATCCGCTCCTTGATTGTCGCAAACTGAGTACTATCCCACATCACCGCTCCTTTGGCTTTGGGTTCTCATCGCTCATCACTCATCGCTCATCATTCATTACTGTGCCGCCACCCCCTATGATTCTCAAAAACGCGCTGCGAGTCAAGCCGGGCACTGATTGACAGACGCCATCCAGCAACTAACATACACTGATGTCTCAAGTACTCCGGTTCCTTACCCGCGACCTCTCGCTCAAGATAGTCGCCCTGTTCATCGCCGGGTTCTTCTGGGTAATCGCGGTCCTCGACCGGACATACGACGTGCGGGTCGTGGTTCCGATCGCGGCGGCCACGTCTGACACGAAGCGGGTCATACCGGACATCGACGTGAAGAACGCGGTCGTGACGCTCGAAGGCAAGGGCCGGGACCTGCTTGGCGTGAAACCCCGGCAGCTCGCGTTCCGGCTGGAAATCCCTGACGGCAAGGTCGGCACTCGCCAAATCCAGCTCTCCCCGGCCGCGCTCAAGCTCCCGCCGGACGTGCGGGTCCGGGCGCTGGACCCGGAGAACGTCGAACTGAAGCTTAGCGCCGCCGCCTACCGCATGGTCGGCGTGCAGGTTCCGACCCGGGGCCAGCCCGCCAGCGGTACCGCGCTGTCGGTCAACGAACCGCCGGCCCAGGTGAAACTGTCCGGCACCGATGAGGACGTAAAGCTCGCGGCCGCGGTCACGACCGAGACGCTCGACCTTGCCACTGTCACCGAGCCGGGCCACCGCCGCCTGAAGGTCATCCCGCCGGAGGGTGGTCGGTATACAGTGGAGCCGGAATCGGTTGACGTCGTTATCGCGCTGGAAAAGGAAGCCGCGCGGATATTCCTCGGCCTGCCGGTCAAGGTCGTGGCGCCCGACGCCCGACACGCGGAGGTCGACCCGGTCGAGGCGCAGATTGCCGTGGCCGGCCCGGCATCGAGAATCGGCTCGCTCAAGCAGTCGGACATCACGGCCCAGATAAAGGTCTCCGGCCTGGGGCCGGGCGACTACCAACTCGCCGCGGAAATCTCGCTGCCGCCGGGCTTCCACCTGGTCAAGTGTGAACCCCAACTCTTTGACGTCACCGTCAAATAGCCGGGTCGGAATCCGCACCACTGGAACACTTGACCACTAGACCACTGGACCACTCTTCTTCTCTCTGCCTCGGCATCGAAACCTCGTGTGACGAGACCGCGGCCAGCGTCGTGGCCGACCGGGCAGCCGTCCGCTCCAGCATTGTGTCATCACAAATGGTACATGCCGAGTACGGCGGCGTAGTCCCGGAACTCGCGGCTCGTGCCCACATGAAGGCAATAGTTCCGGTCACGGAAGCCGCGCTCGTGGCCGCGGGCGTCGCATGGTCCGACCTCTCGCTTGTCGCGGTTACGAACACTCCGGGCCTGATGGGCGCGCTGCTTGTGGGCCTGCCGTTTGCCAAGGCGCTGAGCTACAGCCTCGGCATCCCGTTGGTCGGCGTCAATCATCTTGAGGGCCATCTCTTCGCGCTCCGCCTCGAACACCCGGAACTGGAGCCGCCGTTTCTGGCCGCGGTGCTCTCCGGTGGCCATACCGAGTTGCTGGTGGTCGAAGACTGGTGCCGGTACCGGCTGCTCGGCTCCACGGTTGACGACGCCTGTGGTGAGGCCTTCGACAAAGTAGCGAAGCTGCTCGGTCTGCCCTACCCGGGCGGGGCCGAGGTTGAGAAGCTCAGCCGCGAGGGTCGCGAGAGCATCAACTTCCCGGTTCCGGACCCGGGCGGGCTCGACTTCAGTTTCTCTGGGCTCAAGACCGCGGTGCTCTATCACCGGCGCGACCATCCCGACACCCCGCGCGCCGACGTCGCCGCATCGTTCCAGCGCGCCGCGGTCGCGGCCGTCACCAATCGAGTCGAGCAGGCGGTACGCAAGACCGGGTTCCGGGTTGTGGGCGTGTCCGGCGGCGTCGCTGCCAACGGCTATCTGCGCGAACGCCTCGCGGACCTGGCCCGACACCACGAGCTGAACCTGGTCATTCCGCGGCCGGAGTACTGCACCGACAATGCGGCAATGATTGCCGCGGCCGGCCTCGAACGCTTCGCCCGGTTCGGTCCTTCGCCGCTCGACCTGCCTGCTGCAGCCCGCACGGCGCTCAGCTAGCCTGGTCATGGTTTGACCGGCGACGGTTTCGCCACTACAATCCCCGCAGAGATGAAGCTGTACAATACCCTGACGCGCCAGAAAGACGAGTTTGTGCCGGTCGAACCGGGCAAGGTCGGCATCTATACCTGCGGCCCGACCGTCTACATGTTTGCCCACGTCGGCAACTTCCGGGCGTACGTCTTCTCCGATACGCTCCGCCGCGTCATGGACTACTTAGGCTACCAGGTGAAGCACGTCATGAACGTCACCGACGTAGGCCACCTGACCAGCGACGAAGACACCGGTGAGGACAAGCTTGAGAAAGGCGCACGGCAGGAAGGCAAGACTCCGCAGGAAATCGCCCGTTTCTACGAGAAGGTCTTCTTCGATGATGCGGCCCGGCTCAACATCCTTACGCCCCACATCGTCTGCCGCGCAACCGACCACATACCCGACATGATCGAACTGGTCCGGCGCATCGAGGCGAACGGGTTTGCCTACCGGACTTCAGTCGGCCTGATATTCGACACCGGCAAGTACCCGGAATACGCCGCGCTCTCGCGGTTGAACCTGGCCGAGCAGCAGGCGGGCGCCCGCACCACCGTGGACCCGGAACGCCGGAACCCCTCCGACTTCGCGCTCTGGATTACGAACCAGCCCAAACACCTGATGCAGTGGGACTCCCCCTGGGGCCGTGGGTTTCCCGGCTGGCACCTCGAGTGCTCGGCCATGTCCATCAAGTACTTGGGCGAGCGGTTTGACATTCACACCGGCGGCATTGACCACGTGCCCGTCCACCACACCAACGAACGCGCCCAGAACTTCGCCGCCACCGGCAAGGAAGTAGTGGTACGCTGGATGCACAATGCCTTTCTCGTCATAAACGACACCCGGATGGGCAAGTCGGAAGGCAACCTGGTCACCATCTCCGAACTGGAAAAGCTGGGCGTAGCGCCGCTGGACTTCCGCTACCTCTGCCACACTGCCCTGTACCGCATGCCGCTCAGCTACACCGCCGAATCGCTGAAGAGTGCGCGCAACTCGCTGCGCGGGCTCGTGGACTTCGGCCGCAACGCTCAGGTCTGGCCCGTGAAAGACCCGGCTTGGACCGAACCGTTTCAGCGAGAGTTCAAGGAAGCCGTCGCCGACGACCTGAACATCCCGCAGGCTCTGGCCGCAGCCTGGAATATCGTCAGGGAAGGCAACCAGCGCCAGGACCGCACCGCCTGGGCTGCCCTGCTCGACTTTGACCGCGTGCTCGGCCTGGGACTGGAACGACTCGTTGGCGCGACGCCGGGAATCCCTGACCAGGTGGCGGAACTGGTCGCGGCGCGGGAGGCGGCGCGGAAGTCGAAGGATTGGGCCGAATCGGACCGGCTGCGCGACCGGATTGGCGAACTGGGCTTTGTCGTCGAAGACACACCGCAGGGCGCTCGCGTCAAGCCGCGTCCTTGACTCCATGGCTGGTTTCCGTATGATGTCCGACGGGTCTGACA
>CAIVTL010000339.1 GCA_903908785.1 Caldifarciminota bacterium
ACCGACTACGTCTTCGACGGCCGGTCGGGAAGACCCTACCGCGAGGACGACACTGCCAACCCACTGTCGGTCTACGGCCGGACCAAGCTGCTGGGTGAGAACGCAATCAAGCGAAGCTGCCGCAAGCACTTCATCGTGCGGTCAAGCTGGCTGTACGGCAGGCATGGCCGAAACTTCGTTGACACTATTCGCCAGAAGTCCAGAGAAGTGCCGAAGTTAGAAGTAGTTAGCGACCAGGTCGGGTCGCCGACCTATGCGCGCGACCTGTGCCGGCCGCTCTGGGACCTGGCGCGCTCCAAGTTCTTCGGCACATATCACGTCACGAACTCGGGCCTGTGCTCATGGTGCGAGCTGGCGTCAGAGGTGGTCAGGCTCACCGGCGCGCAGTGCGAGGTGGTGCCGATTGACACCGCTGCCGCGGCAAGACGCGCGCCCCGGCCTGCGTATTCCGTGCTTGAGAACTGCAACTTCAAGCGTAGGTTCGGCAAAGTCCTGCGGCCTTGGCAGGAGGCGCTCAAGAGCTACGTCCTGGGAAATGACGAAGCTCGAAGCCCGAATGACCAATAGCGGACCCAAACTCGCTGCTGACTGCATAATACTCGTCGGCGGTAAGGTGCTACTGATTCGTCGGAGGAACGAGCCGGTTGGTTGGGCATTACCGGGCGGGTTCGTCGAATACGGTGAAACGGTTGAGGACGCGGTTCGGCGCGAGATGAAAGAAGAGACGGGGCTGGACCTCGACCAACTCAGGCAATTCCACGTCTACTCAGACCCGGGCCGGGACAAGCGCGGGCACACCGTGTCCGTGGTCTTCGTCGCCCAAGGCGTGGGCCACCCCGAAGCCGGCGACGATGCCGATCGGTATCGCCTGATTGACCTGAACAACATCCCCGAGGCCGACCTCGTCTTCGACCACGCGCAGATACTGGAAGACTTCAGGGAATCCAGCGCTAACGGCTAGACCGGATAATGGGACATGGTCGCAGTGTCCCTTCCGACGCAAGCCGCAAGACGTGGTCGAAGTCACTGCGGCAGTCCTCTCGCAAGTCCCCCTGCAAATCGCGTCGCAGGTCCGCCTGCGAACGACGATGCAAATCGGTTGGGAAGTCGGACTTCGAATCGACGCAAGAGTCCGTCTGCGAGTCGCCTTCCAAGAAGGCCCGCAAGTCGCGGTGCAGACCGGCTGCAGAATCGCCGAGAGTAACCATCCGCCAACCCCTGTCGGCACCGCTTTGGAAATCACCCCGGGAACCGTCCTGGAAACGGTTCCCACTCCGGTTCGCGGGGCGTCCTTTTCAGTCTGTTTCCTGAGGGTATTCTCGCTAACGTGCGGCGCTACGTGCAGTTAAAGCGGCGGCCAGAAGAAAGGTGAAGATTCTCCGGCAAATCGCGCTTTGAGAACCGTACGACCGGTCGTGTCGTCTCCTTGTGCTGTTTCCTGTATGCTGTCCTGGAGACGTCTTCTTCTCGTTCGAATCCTCGCGAGTCTGCATGCCGAAGCGGCAAGAGCGGACACACTCTGGGCAAGCTCCACCCCGGGGAGTCGCAGGGAACTATCGGGGCCTGTAGCCGTTTTCGTCTCACCCGAAGCCAGCGCGGCTGCGCCGCGAGTTAGTCGGAGGAAGAGACCCGTTCGACTCCGCTTCGCTCCGCTCAGGGCGACGCGGCGTCGGTTAGCAGGTAGCAGTTAGCCCTGGCCTGCGGGCAACACCATTCCAGATTGCAGGTTGGCCGACTCAGGCCTTGGCGGCATCGATGTCAGGGGTCAGGGGTCGGGTCCAGGGGTCAGAGGCGAAACGGACGCGGTGAGCGGTCGGCGGTCTCGATGTTAGGAAAGTCCCGGCGCGGCTAGGACGGGTAGGCGTTGAGCTGGCCTGCCCACTTACGCAGGGCTTCCATCCGGGTCTTGTCGTTTTCCGGCAGGACCAGGGGCCGGCCGCGGCAGTCGATGATGACTCCGACCAATCCGCCCTCGACCGGGGCTTCGTGGGCCTTGCCTGCGCCGACGCCGACGTCGAATCCCCGCTCCGGTGTGATGATTGCCTTGGCCGATTCACCGACACCCAGCGGCATGACCGCGATGTCGCCGAAGTTCACCCGTGCTTCCATTTCACTGCCGTCGGGTTTCACGACCTTGACGTGAGCGCACTTCACGCCGTCTTTACCCGGGCCGACCGGGGCGATGCACGTGCCGAGGTGAATCAGGCAGTCCTTCTCAAAGACTTCGTAGGCGGCTTCCGGGTGGACCTCGGTCAGCACACCGAGGTGCGGCATCATGAAGATTGAGTCAACGGTCAGGCGGGTTACGCCTTCGGGCTGGAATGCGTCCATCGTCATCATTGCGGACTGGACCCGGCGCGGAGCATGGGATAGCGCGCCGCCGGACCCGACCACGAGGTTCAAGTCCATCATGCTGACGAGGGTCTCGCCCGTGCGCGACTGGGCAAAGGCGTCGGAAATGGTCCGCTCCTGCTGTACGCCTTTGAGCCCCACGGCCATTGACATGTGGTGAAGCAGCGCCAGCCGCAGTGCCTCGCGGGCGATGGCCTGTTCGAGCTTCAGTTCCTCAAGAGTTGAGGGGATGGTGGTCGGGCGAATCATCTTGTTGCGGATGCGGTTGCGGACTTCGGCCGCCGACATCTCCATCGGCAGCCAGCGCATGATGTTCTTCTCGCCGGCTTCGGCGAGGACGTTGGAGATTGAGTACGACATGCCGAGGTTGGCCGAGACCGTCCGGTTGAACACGCCCTGGAACACACTGAACACGTCGGTAGTCGCGCCGCCGATGTCCACGCCGAGCACCGCTATGCCCTGGGACTTGCCGATGTTCTCAATCAGCAGCCCGACCGCGCCCGGTGTCGGCATGATGGGCACGTCGGTCCATTCCATCAGCTTCCGGTATCCCGGGGCATGGGCCATCACGTGCTCCATGAACAGGTCGTGAATCTTGTTGCGGGCCGGTAGCAGGTTCTCGCGCT
>CAIVTL010000340.1 GCA_903908785.1 Caldifarciminota bacterium
ATTCGAGGCTGCCCGGTCAACATCGACATTCCCGGTTTCATCGGCCAGATTGCACTCGGCAACTTCTGGGAAGCGATGAAGATAATGAAACAGACCAATACGCTGCCGGCGATTTGCGGCCGGGTCTGCCCGCAGGAGTCGCAGTGCGGGGGACAGTGCGTGCTGGGCAAGAAGAACGAGCCGGTGGCGGTCGGCAACCTGGAGCGGTTCATCGCGGACTGGGAAGCGAAGCAGAGCGAGTGCGTGATGTGCGAGATGCAGCCGGCGACCGGCAAGAAGGTGGCGGTGGTCGGGGCGGGCCCGGCCGGGCTGACCGTGGCCAGCGACTGCGCCAAGATGGGACACTCGGTGACGATGTTTGAGGCGCTGCACAAGCCGGGCGGCGTGCTGGTCTACGGCATCCCCGAGTTCCGGCTGCCCAAGGCGATTGTCGAGCGCGAGGTGAAGTTCGTGACGTCGATGGGCGTCCGGCTAGACCTGAACTACGTTGTCGGGAAGCTCAAGACCGTGGACGAGCTGCTCGCGGAGTTCGATGCGGTATTCGTCGGGACGGGCGCGGGCCAGCCGTCGTTCATGAGCATCCCGGGTGAGAATTCGCTCGGCGTTTATTCGGCGAACGAGTACCTGACCCGGTCGAACCTGATGAAGGCGTACCTTTTTCCGAAGTACGACACGCCGATTGTGCGCGGCAAGAACGTTGCCGTAGTCGGTGGCGGCAACGTGGCGATGGATTCGGCCCGGACCGCTTTGCGGCTGGGTGCGGAGAAGTCCATCCTCATCTATCGCCGGTCCCGGGAAGAGATGCCGGCACGTTCGGCCGAGGTCCACCACGCCGAGCAGGAAGGCATCGAGTTCAACCTGCTGACGAACCCGGTGCGGTACATTGCCGACGAGCGCGGCTGGGTGAAGGCGGTCGAGTGCCTGCGGATGGAACTGGGCGAGCCGGACGCGAGCGGCCGGAGGCGGCCGGTGCCGGTCAAGGGCAGCGAGTTCCAGATACCGGTGGACACCGTGGTCGTGGCCATCGGCAACAGCCCGAATCCGCTGATTCCCCAGAGCACGCCCGGCCTGGAAACGGCGAAGCACGGCAATATCGTGGCCGATCCGAAGACCGGCCGGACATCGAAAAAGGGCGTATTCGCCGGCGGCGACATCGTTACCGGCGCGGCGACCGTGATTCTGGCAATGGGCGCGGGCCGGCTGGCGGCCAACTCGATTGACGAGTATCTGAAGACCGGCCAGTGGTGAACTGAGTTACCGATTAGTGAAAGGCAACCGAGGCGCGGGGTCTGAAGGAAGCTGAAAGCGAGGTTGAAATATGAGCAGAAGTGACATCGTCAGACGTTTGCGCAAGCGGAAGATCGGCGTCCTGATGGGCGGCTGGTCGAGCGAGCGCGAAATATCACTCCTTTCCGGGCAGCGGGTCCTGAACTCGCTGAAAGGCCAGGGTTTCCAGGCGGTTGGGATTGACGTCAACCGCAACTTCACGGACCAGATAAAGCGCGCGAAGATCGACCTTGCGTTCGTCATTCTGCACGGTCGGCCCGGCGAGGATGGCACAATCCAAGGCTACTTGGACCTGCTCGGCATACCCTACACTGGCTCGGGCGTGACCGCGTCCGCCATCTGCATCGACAAGGTGATAACCAAGATGCTGTTCGAGCGGGTAGGGATACCGACGCCGCCGTACTTCGTCATTGAGGCGGGCGCGGACGTGGCCGCGATCGTGGCCGAAGCGGAGAAGCAGTTCGGCTACCCGATGATTGCCAAGCCGCGGGCCGAGGGCTCGAGCGTGGGCATCGAGTTGCTCGAGGGCCGGCGCGGCGCGGCGGAGCGGAGCGAGCGGGTACGCCGGGGATTCGGCGACATCCTGCTCGAGCAGTTCATCCCGGGTATGATTGCGACCGTCGGCATCCTGGTGGACGAAGTGCTGCCGATTCTGGAACTGGTGCCGAAGCGCCAGGCGTTCTATGACTACGAGGCCAAGTACACGCGCGGGGAGACCGAGTTTGTGCTGCCGGCGCGGCTTGACCCGAAGGTCGCCGAACGGGTGAAGGAACTGGCGATGAAGGCGCACCGGCTGATGGGCTGCTCGGGATTCTCGCGGATTGACGTGATAATCAAGCAGGGCAAGCTGCCGTACTTCCTGGAGATAAATACGCTGCCCGGCCTGACCGACATCTCAGACCTGCCGGCCGAGGCCGAGAACGCGGGCATTTCATACGACGAGATGATATTCCGGATTCTCTCGGACGCGCTGTTGTAGGCCGAGAGAACCCGAATCCCGATACAGAAAGCCACGATAGCACGAAGCCGAATGGAACGAACCGCCATGTCACAGCACCCATCCGTTTCGTGTCTTTCGTGTCTTCGTGGCGTCCATGTCGGTTTCTGGGGCGGACGATGGGCTTGACTTCCGAGCGTTTCTCACTAGTATTCACGGAATGATTCGCGACACGCGTAAACGCAGGCATATGAGCATCCGGCGGCGGATTGCCGGAACACCGGAGCGTCCCCGGTTGTGCATCAAGCGGAGCAACCGTTTTATCTACGCGATGCTGGTTGACGACAGCCGGAACCGCGTCCTGACCGGGATATCGTCCCAGGTCGCCGAAGTCCGGGAGAAGAAGCTCAAGCGGACCGAGGCGGCCAAGGAAGTCGGCAAGCTGATTGCCGGCAAGTCCAAGGAACTCGGCATCAAGAAGGTCGTCTTCGACCGGGCGGGCTATCGTTATCACGGCCGCGTCAAAGCAGTGGCCGACGGCGCGCGCGAGGGAGGTTTGGAGTTCTAATGCAGCAACAGTCACGCGGCGCAGCGCTCGAACCGGAACTGATTGAACGCGTCATCAGCATCAAGCGGGTTTCCAAGGTGATGAAGGGCGGCAAGCGGATGAGGCTGTCGGCATCGGTCGTCGTCGGCGACGGCCGGGGCATGGTCGGCCTGGGCCACGGCAAGGCGGCGGAAGTCGCGGTGGCCGTGCGCAAGGCGACGACCCGGGCGCGCAAGGACATGGTCAGGGTTTCGATTGCCGGCCATACGATTCCCCACGAGACTAACGGCAAGTACGGCGCCAGCCGCGTGATGGTGAAGCCGGCGGCGCGCGGCACCGGGCTGATTGCCTGCCCGCAGGTACGGGCGGTTCTCGAGGCCGCGGGCCTGAACGACGGGCTCTCGAAGTCGCTGGGCTCGCGCAACGCCTACAACACGGCCCGGGCGACGATCGTCGCGCTCCGGCAACTCCGAACCATCGAACAGGTAGCGGCGGCCCGGAACAAGCCGGTCAGCCATTTCATGCGGAAGCAGGCAGAGAATGAAACAGTTGAAAGTCACGCTGGCTAAGAGCCTGATTGACCAGAAGCAGAATCTGAAGCGGACGGCGCGTGCGCTCGGGCTGCGTCGGGTGGGCGCGACCCGCGTCCACGACGACACGGCGGTCATCAGGGGAATGATATTCCAGGTGAAGCATCTGTTGCGCGTGGAGGAGCTGTGAAACTCGGCGAACTGAAGCCCGAACCGGGCGCGACCAAGCCGCGGAAGCGGATCGGGCGCGGCATCGGTTCCGGCCACGGCAAGACTTCCTGCCGCGGCCACGGCGGCGCCGGACAGCATTCTGCCCCGAGACACGACGCCCGGTTTGAGGGCGGACAGATGCCTTTCTACCGGCGGATTCCCAAGCGCGGATTCGTCAATCCGACCCGCAAGGAATACGCCGCGGTCAACCTGTCTGACCTTGCGGAGCTTGAAGTCCCGGTCGTGACGGTCGAGTTGATGCGTGAGAAGGGCCTAGTGGGCCAGCGCGAGTTGGCAAAGGTTCTCGGTGGTGGCGAGCTCGGCCGGGCGCTGTCGGTCACGGCGCATGCCTTCTCGAAGTCGGCGCGCGAGAAGATTGAGAAGGCCGGGGGCAAGGTCGAGGTCGCGAGTTGACCGGTTCGGTAACAAGCATATTCAAGATTCCGGACCTGCGCCGGAAGATAGTATTCACACTGGCAATGGTCGTCGTGTACCGGCTGGGCGGTCACATCCCGACCCCGGGCATCAACGCTCATGCTCTGGCCTACATGCTCGGCCAGATGCGAGGCACGGTATTCGGACTCTACGACATATTCGTCGGCGGCGCGCTCTCCCGGGCGTCGATTTTCGCGCTCGGGATTATGCCCTACATCTCGGCATCAATCGTGTTCCAGCTTCTCGGCTCGGTGTTCCCGTACCTGGAAAGACTCCAGCGCGAGGAAGAGGGCCGCAAGAAGGTCAACCAGTACACCCGGTACGCGACCGTGGCGCTGGCGATTATCCAGTCGTCGACCATCGCTATCTACCTCGAAAACCAGCCGGCGACCCAGTTCGGGCCAATCGTCATGCAGTCCGGGATGTTCTTCCGGATAATGACCATCATGACGCTGACTGCCGGCACGCTCCTGGCCATGTGGATCGGCGAGCAGATTACCGACCGGGGCATCGGCAACGGCATCTCGTTTCTGATTTTCGTCGGCTGTCTGGATGACACACCGGGGAACATCGGCCGGACGATCTCTATGGTGCGCGCGGGCGAGATTTCCTGGTTGGCGCTGGTCATGCTGGCCGCGGTCATCTTCGCCGTCTATGCCGGCGTCGTTCTACTGACGATGGCGGTGCTGAAGATTCCGGTCGTCTACCAGGGCCGGGTCGTGGGCCGGCAGATGTATCGCGAGCACCGGACCCATCTGCCGATAAGGGTCTGGACAGCGGGTGTGATTCCCATAATCTTCGCGCAA
Source organism: Caldifarciminota bacterium (assembly GCA_903908785.1). GTDB lineage: Bacteria > Hydrothermota > Tepidihabitantia > Tepidihabitantales > Tepidihabitantaceae > UBA2258. Next base: position 4,753 of record CAIVTL010000340.1, read on the forward strand.
TCGCTGGTGGTCTTTCCCTCGACCTTTGCCCAGTTCCTGAGGGTTCCGTGGCTGACGTCCGTGCAGCACATCATGAGCGTCGGCGGCTGGCTCTATGACCTGCTCTATGCGGCCCTGATCATTTTCTTCACGTACTTCTATACTTCGGTCGTATTCAATGCCCGCGACATTGCCGACAACCTGAGGAAGTACGGCGGAGCGGTTCCCGGTAAACAGGCCGGCGACAAGACCGCGGAGCACATCGACCGCAGCCTTACGCTTATCACCCTGCCCGGCGCGGTAACGCTGGTGATAATCGCGCTCATGCCCGGTTTTTTGATGAGTGTGTTCCGCGTGCCGTTCTATTTCGGCGGCACCACCCTGATGATTATCGTCGGCGTCGCGTTGGACACCCTGCAGCAGATTGAAGCGCACCTCGTGATGCGGCACTATGAAGGGCTGGTCAAGGGTGGCAAGTTCCAGGGTCGCAGGTTCGGATAATCTCCGGAATACTTTCCGCCCGACAACGGTAGATTTCATGGGTGAGCCCGAGGCGCGGGCGAGTGACGTCGAGTTGATTCACCGCGTCCAATCGGGCGACACCGCAGCCTTTGATGAATTGATGAGTCGATATGCAGCCAGTGTCTACAAAGTCACCTACTCGCTCACGCGCAGCCACGCGGACGCCGATGACCTGTCCCAGGAGACGTTCATCCGGGCCTACAAGGCGATTGCCCGGTTCGACGAGCAATACCAGTTCTATACCTGGCTGCGGAGGATTGCCGTGAACCTCTGCTTCAACCACCTGAAGCGCGGCAAGAAGTTCCTCTTTCTGCCCCTGCCGATGTCGGACAGCGACACCGAGAGTCCGGATATCGCCGACCCCCGGCCCCAGGTCGCGGATGCGTGCCTGAAGCGTGACCTCGACGCGGCACTTCAGAAGCTGCCGCCGGACCAGCGGGCGATATTCGTGCTGCGCGTAGACGAGGAACTGAGTTATGGCGAAATCAGTCAGGCACTCAACATCCCGATAGGTACCGTGATGTCCCGGCTGAACCGGGCCCGGGAGAGGTTGCGCAACCTGCTGAGGGAGTATCTTCCGGCCACATGAAACCTGAGTGCAGAGCGACAAGGCCGCTGCTCGGCGCCTACACCGACAATGAGCTTGACGCCGCGCGGGCCGAGTAGGTCAAACAACACCTGGCGACCTGCGCGGAGTGCCGGAGCGAGCTGACCCAGTTCGACGGGTTGCACAAGCTCGTGAAGAGCGTTCCGGCCCCGCAACTGGCAGAGGACTACTGGCAATGGCAACAGCACCGGGTCTGGCGCAGAATCAACCACGAGCGTCGGGGACTGGCAAGGCCCTTGCGGCAGTCGTTTATCTCCGGGCGGTTCGCGAGCGTCGCCGTCGGGCTCGTCGTGGTCGCGGTCGTGGTCATCGCCGGGTGGCGGATGATGGAGCAGGGCAGCCTTGGCGACGTCAGTAAGTACCTGGCAATGGAGAAGTCTGCCGGCAAGCCGCCCGAAGCGGTCGCGGCTAAGCCCACACTGGCGGGCGACGGAGCGCGGGCGGACAAAGTGGAGGCGGCGGTTCGCCAGTCGGTTGACGAGGCCGCGGCCGGGAAAGCCGCTGAGGAGCAAGGCGCGGGCATGGCGGTGGGGGGGCGGGGCGGCTCGTCCGGCGGTCTCGGTGCCGCGAGCCGGGAGCCGGTTGTCGGCGCCCTGCATGCCGATGACCAGGACATGGCCGCGACCGGGCACGACGACAAGGACAAGGCCGCGAAGTTGATGCTGGGGCAGGCCAAGGTCGAGCGGCCGGCCGCGTCCGGTGCAGCCGGAGAAGTCGCACCGGCCCCGCCGGTGAAGGGGATGACGATGCAGTCCGAAAAGCCGGGGAAGGCCGACCTGGCGCCCGTGCTGATTTCGGAGCCGATTCTGCCCGAAGTCGGCAAGTCCGACACCGGCACTGCCGTGTTGCGCCTGACGACCGACAGCCTCGGGCTCGTAACTCGGGCGGTAGTGACGCGTTCCAGCGGCCAGGCGTTGACCGACAGCATCGCGTTGATGAATGCGCGGGCGTCGCGGTTCCGGCCGGTCATGCGTGAAGGCCGGCCGGTTGGCTCGGTATTCCAGCGCCAGTACCGGTTCAGGGCCGCCAAAGAGAGCGACGAACAACCCGACATACCCAAGGCCAAGTCGCAAGAGGGCGGACACTAGGCCGACTGCGCCGACAGTGAACCGGCGGCGCGAGCCGCCGTTCTGTTTTCCGGGGCAGGAGACCGATGTTGAACCACAGATAGACACAGATAAACACGGATTCCAGAACCAGGCAGTTCAGATCTCAGAGAGCAGAAATCAGAATGCATAAGGCCAGGCTTCTGACTCCACAGTCTGATATCTGACTTCTGACTTCGTCCGGCTACACCCAATCCGTGTCAATCCGTGGTTCCATGTTCGGGTCGCGGGAATAGCGAGACGCCGGCCCCGGTATATACGGCGCAGGACGTGAATGTGAAAGCCCTCAAAGTCGCACTCAAACAGGAGTCGCCAATGCGTACCATAAGAACTATCGTTGTCTTGCTAGCGACCATCGTCGCGGGCCGGGCCCAGCTACGGGTGCCGCCCATCGGCGGCCCGGCCACCAACCTGCTTTCCCACATCGCGGTCGGGAGGGCGTCAAGCTATGAGAGCCTGACCTTGTTCCCTTTGACTGGTTCGCCGACGGGCTCTGCCGGTTATCGCCTGTTCGACGAGGCCATTCGCTCGGGTCAGGTCAAAGTGCAAGAGAAGGACGGCGGCGAGGTCAACACCGTGCGCATCAAGAACACGGACAAGACTTACGTGTTCGGCATGGCCGGCGAAATCGTCTCGGGTGCAAAACAGGACCGGATGCTGCAGGACGACGTGCTCCTGGCGCCGGGCTCGGGCTGGCTGGACGTGCCGGTCTACTGCACCGAGCACGGCCGCTGGACCGACAGCTCGCTGAGCTTCGGGACCAAGGGGTATGTTGCTTCGGGCGGAATCCGCGAGCGAGCGGCCAAGACTGAGAGCCAGCAGGAAGTATGGGATGCGGTTGACGCCGCGCACACCGGGATCGGCGTGGCAACACCCAGCCGGGCATTTGCCAAGGTCTATGAGGACAAAGGCGCACAGGAAGAGGCCAAGCCGTACCTCGACAAGTTCGACGGCCTGCCGGCGCTGTTCCCCGGCGCACTCGGGGTCGCGGTTGCGGTCGGCAGCCGGATTATCTGTGTTGACCTGTTCGGGTCGCCTGACTTGTTTCGGAACATGTGGCCCAAGCTGCTTCGGTCGTACGTGATTGATGCCATGCAGAGCCGGCCGGCGGGTACGATAGGGCAGAAGCAGGTCCAGCAGTTCATCAAGGACGCGGCCTCGGCCGACGTGACCGACCAGCCTACGGTCGGCGCGGGCAGGCTCCAGCGCCTTGCGGCCGCAAACGCCTCCGGCTCGGCGCTGGTCTTCAGAACCGCGGTCGTCCACCTCGACCTGTTCCCGGGCTCGAGGACCGAGACCGATGACGGCGGCCCGGCCCCGCGCCTCGACGTCCGCCGGCAGCGGACACTTAGGTAGGGCCTTTCCCTTAGCCTTCTTCGGGACCCCCTGCGGCCCCTTCCCGGGGCCGCAGGGCTCTGCCCGGCCGCCGTCCGCAGGTTCCTACCAGACTCGGGGTCAGGCATCGTTGACACGGGGGAGAGGAATGGTATCATGCTTTAGTCTTCCATGCAATTGTACGACTTGATTCGACGCAAGCGCGATAAGGGCCGTTTGAGCGCCGAGGAGATTGAGGCGCTCGTTTCGGCCTACGCGGCTGGCAAGATGCCTGACTACCAGATGGCGGCGATGTTGATGGCCATCTTCTTTCGCGGGATGTCGACCGAGGAAACCACGGCCCTGACTCTTGCCACGATGAACTCGGGGGACGTGTTCGACCTGTCGAGCATCCCGGGCCCGAAAGTGGACAAGCATTCTACCGGCGGCGTGGGTGACAAGGTGTCGCTCATCCTGGCGCCGCTGGTGGCCGCGTGCGGGGTCAAGGTGCCGATGGTCTCGGGTCGGTCGCTCGGACATACCGGGGGCACGCTGGACAAGCTGGAGGCGATTCCCGGGTTCCGGACCGATCTGACCTATCAGCAGTTCAAGAAGCTGGTCGCGGACCCGGGTGTCGCGATGATGGGGCAGACGAAGCGGATGTGCCCGGCGGACAAGCGGCTCTACGCACTGCGCGACGTGACTGCGACCGTGGACTCGATACCGCTGATTGCCGCGAGCATCATGTCGAAGAAGCTGGCCGAAGGGATTGATGGGCTGGTGCTGGACGTGAAGACCGGCCGAGGCGCGTTCATGAGCCGGACCGCCCAGGCCCGAAAGCTGGCGCAGAAGATGATTGCCATCGGTGCGCAACTGGGCAAGAAGGTCGTGGCGCTGGTCACGGACATGTCCGAGCCTTTGGGTGAGGCGGTCGGCAACGCCGTCGAGGTCGTCGAGGCGATTGAGGCGTTGAAGGGTCGGTGGCGAACTGACCTCGAAGAGGTGACGCTCGCGCTGGGTGATGAGATGCTGGTGATGGCGGGCCTGGCCACGAACCTGGTGCAGGCGCGCCGGCTGCTGCTGCGGGCGCTTTCCCAGGGGCTGGGGCTGGAGAAGTTCCGGCAGATGGTGAGGGCGCAGGGCGGGGACCCGAAGGTCGTGAATGACTACCGGCTGTTGCCCAGGCCGACCTGTCGGGTGGAAGTCCGTGCCGAGTCAGCCGGGTTCGTGAAGAAGATTGATGCGCTGCACGTGGGTTTGCTCGGCGTTCGGCTTGGGGTCGGTCGGCAGGACCTTGACTCAAAGATTGACCACAGTGCCGGTTTCCTGTTCAAGAAGAAGGTCGGAGACAAAGTGGCCAAGGCTGATGTCCTTGCCGAGGTGCTGGGCTCGGATGAGGCGAAGGTGAGAGAAGTGGCCGGGCTGCTTCCCTCGTCTATCTCGGTCGGCAGCGGAGCGCCCGGGGGCAAGGGCCTGGTCCTTGCCAGACTCGCAGGGTCTCGGATTCGGCGTCGGGCCCAGCTACAACACCATTCTAGGTTGTAGATTTCAGGTTCTGGACTAGCTGCTTCAGAGCGGGCGTTCCTGGCGGCTATCTCTCCGTTTTCTTCGTTTGCCATCTCCCCTTTTCGCTTTCCGCATAGCCTGCACGGTTCCCATGGTTTGACACGCTCGACACGGCGAAATATACTGGGACAGGCAAATGACTACCGACAAAGTGCGAATGATGAAGTCCCGGAAGCGGAGTCCGGGTAGAGGAGAGCGGTATGGCGAAGAACCGGGCTGAAGGTAGGTTGGACACGGTCATCGGACCGGAAACGACCGCCAAAGGGGACTTCCGCGTTGACGGCGGCGTGCGGCTGGACGGGCAGGTCGAAGGCAGAATGGACATCACCGAGACCCTGGTGACCGGCCCCCGGTCGCTGCTGAAGGGCGAGGTGCACTGCCGGGACGCGGTCATCGCCGGCAGAATTGATGGCAACGTCTTCGCGGCAGAGACGGTCGAGCTTCAAACTGGGGCCCAGGTCTTCGGCAACATCAGCGGCAAGGGCCTGGTTATCCAGCGGGATTGTGTGTTCCACGGCAACTGCTCGATGGCGCAGAGGGAAGGTTGAGGCTGAGGTTGAGGTTGAGTTCGGGACTCCGGGCCGGATGACGTCGGCGGGACAATGGTGAACTGCCGGCGGTGTGCACTCGTTGCCCTGTTGTGTGCCGCGAGTCTGTATGCCATGCCGGCGATGCCGGGGCGGGACACGAGGGCGGCCGGACATCGGTGGCCTGGAGCAGTGGACCATCCCGAGCCAGTGAAGGTGAAGCTGACGGTTGACCAGTCTGGAGACATCCTGGTGCTGCTGGTGGATTTCGCCGATAACACCCAGTCACATGCGAATCCGGAGTTCCAGCAACTGTTGTTCGGGGCCGGCGGGCCCTCGATGCGTGACTACTATCTTGAGGCGAGCTTCGGCAGCCTGGTAATCGATGGCCAGATTGCCGGCTGGTATCGGGCCGAACAGCCGTATTCCTACTATCTTGGCGACTCGTTCGGCATGTACGGTGATTTCCCGCGCAACTCGCAGGGACTGGTGGCAGCGCTCGTGCGCGCCGCCGACCCCTTCGTTGACTTCAGCCGATTCGACCACGACCATGACGGGGTCGTGGATGAGTTGCTGGTGGTCCACGCCGGGCCGGGAGCAGAGGAGACCGGCAATCCGCACGACGTCTGGTCGCACAAGTGGCAACTCTCGGACCCGGTGTTCGGGTCGCCCGGGCCGGTGCAGACGCAGGACGGCGTGACGGTCGATGCGTTCTCGATCGAACCGGAGCGGTTCGAGGGTGGCGGGCTCGAGTCCATCGGCGTGTTCTGCCACGAGTTCGGTCACCTGCTCGGAATGCCCGACCTGTATGATACGGACTACTCGACGTCCGGACTCGGGTACTTCTGTCTGATGGCGGCCGGCTCGTGGTCTCGGGCCTCCGAGTCCGACCCACCCGGTAGTTGCCCGGTTCTGCCATGCGCGTGGAACAAGTACCTGCTGGGCTGGGTCCGGCCGGAATCGATTGAGCAGGGGGGCGTGGATTCGGTCGAGTCGGCCCAACTGCCGGCGGCGGCGGCGAACCCGGCAGCCTACCGGGTGCTGGCAAATCCGGGCGGAGCAGACTGGCGGGCTGCGGGCACCGCCAGCGGCGAGTACTTCCTGGTTGAGAACCGGCAGCGGCTGGGATTCGACCGCGGCCTGCCGGGGAGCGGGCTGTTGATTCTGCACGTCGAAGAATCGCAGGCCGACAACAGTACCGAGGCGCATCCGCTGGTCGGAATCCTGCAGGCCGACCGCCAGCCTGGATACGCGTTGCCGGCCGGCGACCGCGGGAGCGATAACGATCTCTGGAAGCAGAGTGACACCGGCGTCAGGAGTTTCACCGTCCCGTCGACGGCGTTCTATGACGGCGTGCAGAGCGGGGTTGCCGTTTACGGCATATCAGCTTCAGATTCGGTGATGACTGCCAGTCTGAAGATTGCGCCGATGTTCCTCGGCAGAGTCTACTCGTTTCCGAACCCGGTCATCGTTCGTACCCGGTCAGACCGGGTGACGATTGTGTACGCTCCGACCGACACCGAGCGCTTGGCCGGGCAGTATCCCGACTTCAAGGTGCGGATTTTCAACCTTGCCGGCGAGCCGGTCAGGGTACTGAAAGGGTCGGACGTAATCAACCCGCGGCACCGGGCAGCGTACTGGGACGTGCGGGATGACCAGGGGCGCCCGGCGATGAGCGGGTTGTACTTCTACACGGTGGAGATTGAGGAGAACGGGGTGGCGGAGCAGAACGTGGGAAGACTGACAGTGGTACGATGAGAAGTGAAAATGACAAAGTGGAAATGGATAAGGGCGCGGACGAAGTCAGATGTCAGATGTCAGAATGCAGAAGTGCAGAGGATGAGGGAGAAGGGGAGATGACGAACGATGAACGATGAACGGAGGACGACAAATATGGAATTGAGTCTAGCAGGCAGGCGGGCGGTTGTTACGGGTGCGGGTTCGGGTATCGGCCGGGAGATAGCGACTCGGTTCAGCGCGGCCGGCGCTGCCGTGGCTATATGCGACGTCGTGAAGGATGCAGCGGACAAAGTGGCGGCTGAACTCAGCGGCAGCGGCGCGAAGGCTGTGGCCTACGCGATAGACGTGTCCGACTTCGCGGCGGTCCAGCAGTTGTGCGAGCAGGTCGCGGCTGACCTCGGCGGCATCGACATCCTCGTGAATAATGCCGGAATCACGCGTGACAACCTGCTGTTGCGTATGACTGAGGCGGAGTTCGACCGCGTGATTGCCGTGAACCTGAAGGGCACGTTCAGCTTCACCAAGGCCTGTTTCCGCGGGATGATGAGGAACCGCTGGGGCCGCATTATCAATATCGCTTCTGTCATTGGCCAGATGGGCAACGCCGGGCAGGCCAACTACGCGGCGGCCAAGGCCGGCATCATCGGCCTGACCAAGTCCGCGGCCAAGGAACTGGCGTCACGGAACGTGACGGTCAACGCGGTCGCGCCGGGCTACATCGCGACGGCCATGACCGAGAAGTTGAACGCGGCTGAACGTGAGACGTATA
>CAIVTL010000341.1 GCA_903908785.1 Caldifarciminota bacterium
CCACCAACAATGTAGCGGTCATCCGCACCTCTGACTTCTCGGTCGTGACCAACATCCCGGTCGGAGGCGAACCCCGCGGCATCGTCGCCCTGCCCAACGGGCAGTTCGTCTATGTGACCTGCGCGTATTCCGATTCGGTATATGTAATCAGGACCTCGGACAACACGGTCGTCGGGACTATCTACGCCGGCAGCTCTGTCCACCGACTGGCGGTGCTGCCGGACGGCGACTACATCTACGTCAGCCGGTATGAATACCGCGCACCGGTCATGGTGATTCGCACGTCGGACAACACCGTCGTGGACAGCGTTCAGGTATCCGACGGCGAGCCGTGCGGTCTCACCGTGCTGCCCGACGGCCGCTACGTCTACGTAACCGATCGTGCCGGCTACGTGGATATCATCCGCACGTCCGACAACCAGCTCGCCAGGACGGTCGGCGTCAGCGGCACACCCTACGGCGCGGCCAGCCTGCCCGACGGCTCCGGCGTCTACATCGCCAACCGCAGCAACTCGGTCACGTTCATCGGGTACTAGCCCGACATGGCTTGCCGCAACGCAGAAAGTGCATTGACAGAAGCACGTAATATGGTTAGCGTCCCCAGATTAACGGCGTCTCGATTCGTGCAGTTGGCCTTGGGCGGATTCTGCACCCCTGCGGTCTTCCACGGCGTAGCCGTCGCGCCGAACACCAGTCACGCATGGGTCGTCATGAGCGACACTGAGGGTGCCTATCACACTCCCGACCTTGGCAAGTCCTGGCAGTACCAACGCACCGACATGTACAGAATCCTATACGACGCATTCTTCCTTGACTCTTTGAACGGCTGGGCTTGCGGCGGAGGCGGCTTGGTCCGCCACACGACCGACGGAGGCGACACATGGGTTCGACAGAACATGGCCGGCCCGTTCTACTCCTACCGCATCCGGTTCGTCAATGACAGCATTGGTTGGGCAACCGGCGATTGGGCGACAGCTCTCTACACAACGAATGCAGGCAACGCGTGGCACTTTGTCATCCTACCCTACCCCACGTTCCCAGAAGACTCCGTAGACTTCCAAGGCTTGGACTTCCAGGGCCCCGATACAATATGGATGGTGGCCGGAAAGCCACCTGAGAATGATACAGAGCATACGCACGGCGATGGTTTCATTGCCCGGACCACTAATGCGGGCGACTCGTGGACGCGCATCTACCGCGATACGGTCTGGGACTTCTATGACGTCGCGTGCATCGACGCGCGTAACATCTGCGTTGTCGGAGGCAACGACCAGACTGGGCAAGGCACGGTTCTGCGCACGAGTGACGCCGGCGCGACGTGGTATCCGGCCACGGTTCTTCCATCGGCCGGCTACCTGCGCTCGATGAGGTTCGTAGGTCAGGACTCCGGCTGGGCTTGTGGTGACAGCGGGACAATCATCAACACCACCGACTCCGGCCGCACGTGGAACCGACAACCGACCCCGACTTGCTCGACGCTCTATGACATAGACTTCGCCGACCGGGAACGGGGCATGGCATCCGGCGCAGGCGTCGTCCTGACGACCACCAATGGTGGTCAGACCTGGCTCAACGCAACGCCCATCGGCATCGCGGAACCGAAGCCGCCGACCAGCCCGCCGGACATCTCGCTCCGCGTGTTCAACAATCCCTCCCGCCCGCCCGTCCGCTTCGCGGTCAGCGGCACTGGAACCGAGACACATCTCGCCATCTACGACGCGTCCGGCCGCCTCATCCGCTCCTTCACCTCCCTCCTCTCTCCTCCCTTCTCTCTTGCATGGAACGGCCTTGACCTTCACGGCATGCCTGTTCCATCCGGAACCTACTTCGCCCGCCTTGGCCGGTCATCGGCCGAAGCATGTGCCTTCACCCTCCTCGCACGCAACTGGCCATGATAGGCCCGCCCTCGCGCGGATTTGACATCAGACAGAGAAGGCCGAGAATCGAGCGCAGAAGTATGCTGGACTTGAACGCAATGCGGCGAGACGGAGATGACCTTGATGGAAGGAGATAATATGGTTAGCGTCCCCAGATTTCGGGCACTCGATGATGGAGGCACAGATGTCCGGGCCTAGGATGGTCGGTTGCGGTCGCTGGTTGGTGTTGTATGTTGCAGCCTTGGGGGCAGCATCGGTAATCTACTCCGAGAGTCTCAGCGCGACGACTCCCGAGAGCTACCCGGCAGCGCGGCTCGTAGCACAGGATAGCGCTTCGGCCGAGGTTAAGGCGATTGATTCGTCATTCAGCCAACTTGAGTACGTGAGTCACCTAGGCAGACCTGTAGCTGACGTCGAGGGGATGCCTGTCATGGAAGGCCCCTGGAGTTGGCGGAAGGTGGAACCCCACCCGTATCTGTCAGAGGTGCTGCCCGGGGTCGAGTTCTACTCGGTAGTCGGCAGGCGGGGTCGGCAAGAGGGCATCTCGGGGTCCTCGGGCGAGTGGCTGATGGCGCGCCGACAAGGCCAATGGTACAAGATACCCAGAGCGCTGAATCAACTCCTGTACGACCAAGGAATGCGCTTCACGAAAGAAGATGTGCCGAAGTGGACGCGCCTGTCGGCGCTGGTGTGGGCGATGCTCAACAGGGGCGACCTGCAGGGCGAGGTGATGTGCGACCCGGACTCCGTCGAAAGCGCTCATTGGCGACTGCCAGCAGTGCCGGCGCTGACGTTTAAGAGCGTGGACGTCGAGACCGCGCATACGCAGCTCTTCATGAACGAGCGTGTGCGAATCACACTGGACGGCACCGTAGTTGAGATAGGAGTTCGGGCGAGCGAGGACTGGCTTGGCAAGACCGGAGACCGCCGCCTTGGGATCGTTCCGCTGTGGGTTCAGGATGGTCAGTCAGGTCATCGAATTTGGATGGGGCCGATAGAGGAGCAAAGCGGCCAAGAGTGAGTGTTGGACGCCCAACAGTTCACATGTGTCGGCTTGCGACGTAGGACGACGCAGAGCCGCCAGAAGACGGCGCTGGCCCGATAGTTCTCCCCATAGTCGGCCCAACTATTCACCCCACAATCTCCCGAACAATCCGCCGAACTATCGGCCCGACTATCGGCCCAACTATCGGCCCAACTATTCTCCGAACTGCGGCCCGGATGCTTCCCCGAACTCTCCGCGGAATAGCGGGGTGAATTGCTGCCCCAACAGCGGGGCGAATTGCTCTCCCCATTCTCGGGCAGATTGTCGTCCCCATAGTCGGCCGAATAGTTGTCCCCGTAGTTCGCCCGGCTGCCCGCCGAATACTCGGGCCAATAGCCCGCCCAACTCTCCGCCCCATGATTCGCCCGACTATTCACCGAAGAGCTTAGGGAATGAGGTAGGGGAGTTCGGGGAATGTCGAATTACTAATTACTAATGAAGAAGTTACGGGATTTCGGGGCTTGATTTCGACTTAACATATACTAAACTGGACCGTTGAAACCGAGGCAGAATCCGCGGCAGGAATCTCCCCTACTTCCGAAGGAAGTAGGGGAAAGACTGCGGCTCTTGCGGGAGCGAGCCGGGCTCTCGCAAGAGGCGG
>CAIVTL010000342.1 GCA_903908785.1 Caldifarciminota bacterium
AAGTCAGAAGTCAGAAGTCAAGAGCCAGAAGGCAAAAGTGCCTGAGGCGATATCCGCCACCGGGCGGACAAGTCAGAAGTCAGATATCAGACGTCAGAAGTCAGAATGGCCCGAGACGGAACCCGCAACAGGACGTACCAGTCAAACTGCAAAAGGCAGATATCAAAAGTCAAAACTGCCCGAGGCGGATGTTGCCATTCCGGTCGAGAACGGCTTCGCGGAACAGCGGTCCTCCCGGCAGTTGGTTCAACGTACAACGTCCACCTCGAACACCGAGCGGCTGGCCACTTCGGTTCGTCATGAATCCCGTCAGGCGGTCACGCCGTTCGAACCGGCCGTCCGCAGCGCGAACCCGGAGCCGATCCGAGAATCACGGACGGAACCCGCAACTCGTAGCGCGCAACCCGCAACGCGCAACCCGCAACTCGTAACTCGGTCGGTGAGCGATGAATCGCGGACTGAACTCGTAACCCGCAACTCGCAACCCGCAACTCGCAGCCCGCAACTCGCAACTCGACCGACGCTCGTCCCGATTCGCCACCGCGCTGCCGAGGGACGTCGTGGTTCTGTCCCCGGAGACAACCCGCTGCCGTTCATCAAGTCCCCGGCACCGGAGCCGACCGTGCATGTGACAATCGGGCGCATCGAGGTGCGGGCTATCCAGCCGGAGCCGCTGCGGCCCGGACCTGCGCGGCCGCGTGCGCCGCGCCTTTCGCTGGCGGACTACCTCAGGCAGGAGGGTGAGAGGCGGCAGTGAGCAACTTCCTGGCAATTGCCGCCGTTACCGAGGTCCTGCGGCAGGTGCTGCACGCAGCGGTTTCCGAGGACGTGACCGGCGCCGTGGCGACGGCCGTGCGCCCGACCCCGGGCGGCAGTCTGCCTGATACCGGGGTCAACGTCTTCCTCTACCAGGTCACTCCCAACACCGCCGGGCGCAACACCGACCTGCCGACACGGGACAGTGAAGGCGCGGCGGTGCAGCGTCCGCGGGCCGCGCTTGACCTCCACTACGTTCTCTCTTTCTACGGCAACGAGTCGGAGTTGAAGCCCCAGCGCGTCATGGGCAGCGTGGTGCGCGCCCTGCACTCACAACCGGTCCTCACCCGGCAGTTGATTCGGGACGGAATCAAGGGCGGATACCTTGACGCGGCCGACCTCGCTAACGACATCGACTTGGTCAAGTTCACGCCGTCGGCCTTCACACTGGATGAACTATCCAAGCTCTGGTCCGTGTTCTTCCAGACTCCCTACGTTCTCTCGATAGCCTACCAGGCGTCGGTCGTCTTCATCGAAGCCCGGCAACCGGCCCGGTCGGCGTTGCCGGTGCTGGTAAGGGGAGTCACGGCTGAGCCCGATCTTTCACCCGGCGGCCCGGGTCTTGAGAGCCTGTTGTTTCCCAATCGGCAGGTGGGCATACGGACCGGTGAGGTCCTCACTCTGACCGGGCGCCAACTTGCCGGCTCGGCAGTGAGTGCGCGTCTAACGTACCTCCGCGGCGGTGAGCGATACACGTTCGCGGCGGAGTCGGGAGGCTCGTCCGTACAGTTCAGCATCCGGGTCGCGAGCCCGATTCTTGTCCCGCCGGAGCGACACCTGCCCGTTGGGGTTTACACCATCGCCGCCGCGATTCGCCCTGAGGGTGGTACCGCTTCGGTCGTCACCAACGAACTGCCGCTGGTGCTGGTTCCGAGCATAGTCGGCATCAGTGCGGGAGCGCCGGTGGGTGACAAGACCACGATAGCCGTCCATTGCAGCCCGGACGTCCACCGGGGACAGGACGTGACCTTGACTCTCGGCGACCAGGCCGTTCCCGCCGCGCCGTTTGGCGTGGAGCATACCGGTGCGCTGGCCTTCACGTTCAAGAGTCTCGCGCCGGGCGACCATTGGGTGCGTCTGCGGGTAGATGGCATCGACAGCCTGCTGATTGACCGTTCGACCGACCCACCGACATTCGACCCGAGCCAGAAGGTGACGATAGGCGCATGAAAGCAGCACCGGAAATCAACTGGCTCGAAGCCAACCAGCAGTACCTGACTGCCGCAATCGCGCTGCTGCGCCATCGGCTTGAGTGTCACATTGCCCGGGCCCGGGGCAAGGACGAGCCGGCGACCACCGAAGCAGAGTTGCGGCAGGCCCTGGAGCATGCCCGTTCGATGATGCCCGCGCCGCCGGCCCTTGAAACCCTTTGCGCGCGTTTCGGGCTCTCGGTGTTCGAGCGCGACCTGCTGCTGCTCGGCGCGGCGACGGAGTTGGATTCCCGGTTCCCCGCCCTTTGCGCCCAGGTGCACGGTGAACCGCTGCGTGCCTGCCCGACGTTCAGCCTGGCCCTGGCTGCGTTGGCCGAGCCGCACTGGAGCGCGTTGGCGCCGGACGCGACTCTGCGCCGGTGGCGGCTGGTCGAGGTCGGACCCGGCAGCAGCATTACACTCAGCCCGCTGAAGATTGATGAACGGGTGCTGCATTATCTCACCGGTGTTCCGGCCAGAGACGAGCGCCTGGCCGGGATGGTTGAACCGGTCCGCCACCCCGGACTCGAAGTGCCTTCGCACCGGGTGTTGGCCGAACGTCTTGGCGCTGTCTGGTCGCAGGCTTCCCGCAACGCGCCGCTGCCGATTGTCCAGTTGTGCGGTCCGGACGCGGTCGGCAGGCGGGGAGTGGCGGCCGCGGTCTGTTCGGCGGCCGGACTCAATTTGAATCTCATGTCGGCCGGGGTCCTGCCGCTGGCGCCGGGTGAACTTGATATCGTGACGCGGCTGTGGGAGCGCGAGTCGATTCTCGGAACCAGCGCGCTACTGCTGGAATGTGACGACATTGACGCGGCCGACCTGCCGCGGAAGAACGCGGTGAACCATTTCCTTGAGCACGTCGGTGGCATCCTGCTCATCAGCGCCCGCGAACGTTGGCAGACGAAGAACCGGTCCTTCGCGGTCTTCGATGTGACCAAACCCACCGTCGCGGAACAGCGGGACTTGTGGCGCACGTGTCTGGGCCCGGAAACTGCCCGGATGAACGGAGGTCTCGACGCCCTGGTTGCGCAATTCAGCCTGAGCGCCAACGCCATCGGCGCTGTCTGCGCCGAAACCGCGACAGCGGCCGGCGACCGAGGGGACGCCTTATGGGATGCCTGCCGCCGGCAGGCCCGACCCAAACTGGAAGATCTGGCCCAGCGGGTCGAGGCGGCCGCCGGCTGGGACGACATCGTGCTGCCCAGGCCGCAACTCGACATACTGCGTGACGCGGCCGCCCAGGTCCGGCAGCGGATGAAGGTCTATGAGACGTGGGGCTTTGCGGCCAAGAGCGCGCGCGGGCTGGGCATCAGCGCTTTGTTTGCAGGCGCGAGCGGCACGGGGAAGACGCTGGCGGCCGAGGTGCTGG
>CAIVTL010000343.1 GCA_903908785.1 Caldifarciminota bacterium
GGCGTTGTCGCCGTGGCCGACCGGAACCGAAGGCAAGATGCCGAGCAAGGGCTCGGCGGGCTGCGCTGACGGCAGCGGCACCATCTACGCGACCAAGGGCAACAACAAGTCGGGGTTCTGGAAGTACGATGCGTCCGCGAACGCCTGGACCCAGAAGAAGGACGTCCCGCTCGGGCTTTCGAACAAGAGGGTCAAGGGCGGCACGGGTCTCGCATGGGGGTACAAGGCCTCGGTCGGCTCGCCGTACCTGCTGAAGGGGTACAAGAACGAGTTCTACAAGTACATGGTGGTCGGCGACTCGTGGGTGACTCTGACCCCGGCTCCGGTCGGCGTGAACCTGAAGTGGGACAAGGGGTCGTGGCTGACGTATGACAGCTCGAACCACAAGCTCTACGCGTTCAAGGCCAAGTACATGGAGTTCTACAGCTACAATACCGGGACCGATTCCTGGAGCGCGGCCTTGGCCTCGATGCCGATACCGGGTTCGGCCGGTTCCAAGAAGGCCAAGGACGGCAGCGCCGGAACCTGTGTCTGGCCCAACCCCGGCGAAAGCATCCCCGGCCTCCCGGCGGTATATGCGTTCAAAGGCGGCAACACGCGGGAGTGGTGGATGTACAGCATTTCGTCCAACTCCTGGACTGAGAAAGAGACGATTCCGACCGGCTCAGCGAAGAAGAAGGTCAAGTCCGGGGGCAGTGTGACGACGGTGCTGCTCCCCCACGGCGACATGCCCGGAACGCCGGCAGAAGTCCCGGCATTGAAGGGCAACAAGACCAACGAGCTCTGGGTGTACGGCGTCATTCCCCCGCCCGACTTCGTGACGGGTAATGCTCCGAACCGCGACGGCGTGGCAGCGGAGAAACGGCTCATGGACGAGCCGTTCCTGACGCTCGTGCCGAACCCGCTGTCCGGCCGCTTCGCCACCTTGAGGTACAGCCTGCCGGGTACCGGGCTGGCGATGGTCCGGGTCTATGATGTGACCGGGCGTCCGGTGCTGCCCGCGGCGTTGATTGCCGGCCGCACCGGGACCGCGCAACTCGACCTCCGCAGCTTGAGCGCGGGCGTCTACCTGCTGCAGGTTGAAGGCACGGGCTTCACCACGGTTCGCAAGCTGGTGGTGGAGCGGTAGGTCTGGGAGTTAGCAGTTAGGCGTTAGCAGTTAGGAGTTAGCAGAACGCAGGGACGGGCTTTGGCCCGCCCCTGCGGCTTTGCGGGCATCGGGGAGACTCGGCACCGACCGGCTAACGTTGACACGGCCGCAGACCGGTCTATTCTGAAGCATGGGCACGGAAATCCCCAGAGAGCTGCAACCGGAGATTGACGAACTCCAGGCCCGGGTCGCCGGGGCCCAGACGCCGGCTGACCGGCTTAGCGCCCTGTTGCTGCTGGTCGACGGACTGGAAGCCGTTACTCCACTCGCGTGCGAGCCGCTGCTGCTGCAGGCGCGGGAACTCGCGCGGGAACTCGGCGACAAGGCCTCGGAGGCCCGGGTCGCGAGCAACCTCGCCAACATCGCGACGCAGTCCGGCGACCTTGACGCCGCGGAGATGCACGCCCGCAGCGCGCTGGCCCTGGCGCGCGCGGCCGGCGACCTCACGCGCGAGGCTTCGGGGTTCTCGACGCTCGCCATTCTGTACCGGATGCGGACCGACTACAGCCGGGCGCGGGAGAGCTACGAGATGTGCCGGGAGGTTTCGGAGAGAGCCGGGTACCCGCGCGGGGTCATATGCGCCCTGATTGGGCTGGGCAATCTGGCTCTGATCCAGGGCCAGCCCGAGGAGGCACTTGGCTGGTACCAGCAAGTGCTTGAAGTCAACGAGGGGCTCGGCGACGATTTCTCGAGCGCAGCCTGCCTCATGAACGTCGGCATGATGCAAGAGCAGCTCGGCCGCTGGGAAGACGCGACCGGCAATTTGCACCGGGCGGTCGCCATCTGTGAGCGCCACGGTTTTGCGGCGCTGCGCTACACCGCCCTAAACATGCTGGGTGAGATTTTCCTGAAACGCGACAAGCTGGACCGGGCGGTCGAAACGCTAAAGCCCATCACCAATGCGGGCCGGGACAAGCTTACCGCCCCGGATGTCCGGCGCGATGCCTCGAGCAACCTCGGCCAGACGTACTTCCGGCGCGGCGACCTGGCCAGCGCCAGCCGCGCCTTTGCCGAAGCACTGGAGTTGTGCCGGAATGCGGGAGACCGGCGCGAGCAGGCAATCCTGTTGTGGCGCACGGCCGAACTGGCGCTGCTCCGTGGAAGTCCCGACCGGGCGCAGGCGCTGGCCGACGAGTCCCTCGGGCTTGCCCGGGAGCTCGGGCTGCGAACCGAGGAGGGAGAAGCGCTGCGGGTGCATGGTTTGGTCGCGGCCGGTCGCGGAGAGTCCGACGTGGCCCGGGTCGCCTTTGCCGCGGCGCTGGAGGCGCTGGCCGGGGGCGACGAGGGCTACGAAATGGCACGAGCCCGGTGTCACTACGGCCGGTACCTGCTGGAACTGGGAGACACGCGCGCGTCCGCCGACCTGCTGCGGGCAGCGGCTAAGGTTTTCCGCCGGCTGGCGATTGTCGCCGACGCCGAAGAGGCGATTCAGCTTCTCTTCCGGTTGGAGATGGGCAGTGACCGGGACACCGCTCTGCTGCAGGCGATTTCAAGTCTCTCCACGCTCGGCATGGAGCCGGCGCGGTTCGTGAAGCAGTGCCTGCTTTTGCTGCGTGAGGGGCTGGGTTTCGAGAGCGGCGCGCTGCTGGCTGAGGGCAGAGCGGAGCTGGTCTGCGGGAACCCGGACCTGGCCCGCGGGCAGGAACTGGCGCGCCGGGCTGCGCTTGCCGTTTCCGACACGGCGCTCTCCTTTCCGGTTAACGACCAGGGACGAACAATCGGCAGCGTCTACCTTGAACGCCGCGTGCCTTCGATGGTCGCGAGGGACACGGTGATTGCGGGCACGGTCGGAAACCTGCTCGCGGTACCGGTGCGGCTGCTGATACAGGGAAGGCAGGAAACCAGCGGGCCGGACGGACTCGACCTGCGGGGATTCGCGGGCAGCGATGCCCGTGCACAGCGGACGCTGCACCGCGCCGCGCAGCTTGCCGGCACCGCACAGCCGGTGCTGATTCGGGGGGAGCGAGGCACCGGGCGGAAACTGCTGGCCCGGACGCTGCACGATTCCGGCGCGCAGTGCTCTCGGCGTTTCGTCGTGCTCCAGTGTACGGACACGGATGTCGAGATACTAGCCGAACTCCTTTTCGGAACCGAGAGCAACCGGGGACGACTCGAAGGAAGCGACTGGGGTACGGTGTTCCTGGAGGACGTCGGCGGACTGAGTCCCGGTTTGCAGGCGCGGCTGCTTGACTGGTTGAACGGGCCGGGCAGCGAGCCCGGCGCGCCGAGAGTCATCGCTTCGACCAGCCAGAATCCGGGCGAACCGGTCGGGGCGTTCGACCCGGCGCTGTGTCAACTGCTGGGTAAGGCGGAACTCGAACTGCCGCCGCTGCGGGAGCGGGTGGCCGACATCGCCGGACTGGCCGACTACCTCGTGCGGCAGAGCGACGGCGAGTTCAACCGCGGGGTTTCGGGGCTGTCCGCCGCGGCCATTGAACGACTGGCGGCGCATGACTGGCCGGGCAACGTTGCCGAACTGCAGCACGTGCTTGAACGGGCGGTGCTGCTCGCACACGGGCCGTGGGTGGAGGCCGAAGACCTGCCCGAGGACCTCCCGAAGTCCGTTCTGCAGAGCCCGAAGCCCTGAGCCGCTGGCCGGCAGACCGGGTCGCCAGGGCTGAAGTGGTTCGCCTCTATCTACCTGCTGCCAACCGGATACTGGAAACTGAAAACTGGCAACTCGCGCAGCGCGTCCTTGACAGCGAGCCGACGAATCCTATACTAAGTCACCCGTCCGAGGTTCATCCGAACTGATAATCGTTCCTTCAGGCTGACGCGTCGAGAGCGCGTCCGGTCCAAATTGCACCAATGAAGTCGAGGCCCCGGGCGGGTGGAGAAAAAGGAGTTGACGTGGTAAGGAATTTCGTTTTTGTCGTCCTGCTCAGTTTTCTGGCCGGCGGAGCGTCGGCGTCCTCGGGCACGGACGTACCGGCGCTGCGCACCGAGTTCACCCGTACCTTCGCCCTGGGCGGCGGCCGGTTCGCGGCGGAAGTCAGCAGCGCGCCGGTCAACCGTCTCGACGCCAACGGCGACTGGCAGCCGTTCGGGACCGACGGGGCCGATTCGGTCTTCCCGAACCAGGCCGATAACTGGACCGGGCGCGTGGCCAGCGGCAATAAGTACAACGGCTACATCAAATTCGGCGACGACGGTACTATCGGTACGGCCGAGGGTTGGTCCAAGTTCAACCTCGCTTCGATTCCGGACGGCGCGGCGATTTCCGCGGTCACGCTGCGCTACTATGGCTACTACTTCTATGCGGCAACCTCGGCGGCGCCAGTCATCCGGGCATTCCAGCCGGCGGGAACCGACCCGGTCAGCGCGGACGCGGCGGCCATTCTCACCGCGATTACCGGCGGGACTGTCGTCAGCGACTCGGCCGAGTCGCACGCAGTCGGCTGGGTGAGCCGGGACTTCAGGGCGGCCGGAGTCACGGCGGTCCAGAACCGGCTGACCGATGACTGGATTGCGTTCGGCTTCCACGAGACGCGGTCGACTCCCGGATACGGCGGCCACGTCTATGGCTGGAACCAGGTCTCACCCGATTACCGTCCCCGGTTGATTATCGTCTACACGATACCGGTTGACATCGGGGCGGTTTCGGCGGGCACGTACACGTATCCGCTGGTCGAGGGCGAGGTCGACTCAGTGAAGGCCCGCTTCTCAAATCTCGGCGCGGCCATCGCGACCAACACGAAGATATGTGCGCTGCGCGGCGGTGTGAAGTTCGATTCGGTTACTGTCGCCAGCTTCCCGGCCGGGACCGATACCACCGTCTATTTCCGGCTCACGACGCCGCCGACCGACGCGTCGCGGCAGTACTTTACGTTCGTCGCCAGCAACTCGCAGGATGCATACCACGCGAACGATACCGCGAAGTTTGACGACTGGTCATTCCCGCCGGGCACGTACCGGGCCGAAGGGTTTGACTACGCCGCGAGTTTCCCGCCCGCGGGGTGGACGGCAATCAACAACGACGGCGGTGCGAACGTCTGGAGCCTGGTCAACGGTCTCGCGCACTCCGGCGCGCGCAGCGCGTGGTGTTCCTTCGAATCGGGACGCAACGACGACTGGCTGGTCTCGCCCTGGGTCATTCCGCCCGTCGACTATGTAGATTCCATCGGGTTCTTCTACGCGACGCGGCTGGGAAACCCCGCCGACACGCTCGAGGTATGGGTCATGCGCGGCCAGAACGTGACGGACACAATCCAGCGCGTGCTGCGGGTCAGCACCAACTGGACTACGTACCAGCCGGCGAGAATCAGCCTGCAGCCGTTCGCGGGACAGCAGGTCTACATCGGATTCCGCAAGCTCGGTCGGAGTACGAACCAGTTGCTGCTGGATGACATCTGGTGGATGCGGCGGTCCGGCGACGACGTCGGCGTCGCGGCGATCCGCCAGCCGGCGGATACCATCATCGAGGGCACCGCGGTTGCACCATCGGTGCTGGTCAGGAACTATGGCATCCGGGATGCGAC
>CAIVTL010000344.1 GCA_903908785.1 Caldifarciminota bacterium
CGGCCGACGAAGTCAGAAGCCAGAGGCTAGATGTCAGAAGCGAGAATGGCGGACGCGGAAAGGACTATCCACAGATTACACAGATTGCAGTACAGATTGAGTCCCGACCCGAACCCGAGCATTGCGTCGCCGGGGGGCGGCACTTGACGACGGTTTTCAAGACCAAAATTGCCTCAGGACAGAGGCGGCGGAGAGAAACATCGTCGCGAGAACGATGATGCTGCGACCTTGTAGTACAGGTGCTCCAGTGCTCCAGATGGGAGTGGCGAGCAGCGGATGACGAGAAGCCGGCCGGAATCTATGTCATCTGCGTGAACTGCGGTTGACCTTCTTTGTTTCCGCACTTCTGACTTCACTATTCCGCCCTCTGGCTTCTGACTTCGACCGGCGCCCCATTCCCGAGGCCCCACCTCTGTCTTGACTTGAAGACGATTGCCGTTAGCATCTCGCACCTGAAAGGAGCAAACTGATGACCCGATGGGAATATAAGTTCGTGCAGATTGACATCAACCTCAGCCCGATTCTCCGCCTTGCCCGCTGGGGCGTGCAGGTGACCGGCGAGAAGAAGCCGCGCGAGACCATGGAGAACGTGGAGAAGTACATCGGCGAACTGGGCGCTGATGGCTGGGAACTCGTCACCGTAATCAGCGGCAGCGAGCAGACCGGAATCATCACCCGTGCCATCGTTTTCCTGAAGCGACCGGTGGCCGACGCGTCCGCCGCGATTCCGGGCTAGGACCGCCGTCGCAGCCTGGCGACATGAGCTTCAACTGGGTTGACCTCGCCTGCATCGGCACCGTTGCCCTCGTCGCCGGCATCCAGTTCCTCCGCAGCACCAAGGATTTCTCTCGAGTTTTCTACGAGACAGTCTTCTTGGTTGCCGCGGTTGCCGGTGCCGCGGCACTCCTCCGGCCGCTCCAGGCCAGGACCGGTTTGGCAGCCCCGTTGCTGTTCGGCGGGGTCGGCGTTATCTTTGGCGTGGTCGGCATGCTGCTCGCCGCAGTCGTCAATCGCCGGATGGCGTTCGGGCTCGGCATTTTCGGTTACTTCTTCGGACTATTGCTGGCGATTGCCTGCGGGTACGCGATTGGCCACCTCGCTCTGCGGACCGCCGTACTGGCTTTCTCTCAACGCTCCCCCGAGTTTGCCCAGGCGGTCAAGCGCTCCTGGATGACGCGGGACCTGCTGTATTTCAAGACGTTCATCGAGGTGCGCACAATCCTGCGCTTCGCCCGCTGGAGCAATATCTGACGGGGGTCCCGGCCTGCCTTGACCGGGGCGGCGACGGACGGTATCTTCTGACGTGACGACTCTCAACCCACGGATTTCCGAGATCTGCGGCGTATCGCAGTCCGTCCTCGATTTCATCGGCAGCACACCGATGATGGAGCTCTCGGTCGAACATGAGGGCCGGACCTGGCGTTTCTTCGCCAAGCTCGAATTCATGAACCCGACCGGCAGCGTGAAGGACCGTATCGCCCGCTACATCGTTGAGAAAGCCGAGGAGCGCGGAGAACTCAAGCCCGACTCGATAGTCGTCGAGGCCACGAGCGGCAACACCGGCATCGGCCTCGCCATGGTCTGCGCGGTCAAGGGCTACAAACTCGTCATCGTCATGCCCGAGCACATGAGCCTGGAGCGCCGGAAAATCATGACCAGCATGGGCGCGGAACTGTGCCTGACGCCGACAGCGGAGAGTTTCGCGGGCGCGAGGGCACGCGCCGAGGCCATGGCCGCCAAGGACCCGCACGTCTTCCTGACGCGCCAGTTTCAGAACGAGGACAACACCGACTGCCATTACCGGACCACCGCGATCGAAATCCTGCGCCAACTGGCGGGCACCCGGGTTGACGCGTTCGTCGCCGGCATCGGCACCGGCGGAACCCTGATGGGCGTAGGTCGGCGCCTGCGTGAAGTCAACCCGGAAGTCAAGATCGTTGCGGTCGAGCCGACTGAAGCGGCAATTCTGTCCGGCTGCGTGGACATGGGCGCCCATCAGATTGCCGGCATCGGCGACGGCTTCATACCGGAAATCGTGGACGTGAAACAGCTCGACTGGGTCGAGGCCGTTCCGGGCGCCGAGGCGGTCAAGATGGCACGCCACATCAGTACCAAGTACGGCATGATGGTCGGCGTCTCCTCCGGCGCAAACGTGCTGGCGGCAATCGGCGCCGTGAAGAAACTCGGACCTGAAGCGAACGTCGTCACCGTTCTCCCCGACCGGTCCGAGCGCTACTTCTCAACCGACCTCTACGCTGCTAAACGCGAGGAAATTGTCCGCACGTGCCAAAAGAACTGCGAGAACGCATTCTGCGAATTCCGGTCACAGGCCTGACGGGCTCGGCCGGCCTGACCGGTTTGAACCATTGAAAGGAGACCGCGAGAGTCATGGCCTTGATTGAGAAACTACGCTCCGAAGTCACGGGGATTGACGTCCAGGTCCCGCTGCTTTCCGGCGGCACGCGCCCATACGTGAACCTCGACA
>CAIVTL010000345.1 GCA_903908785.1 Caldifarciminota bacterium
GGCGTTGTCCTTCCTCAACCGGCGGTTCTCTTCGGCTAGCGAGAGGTCCTCTTTGCCCGCCGCGGGCCCGGCACCCCATTGCCGAAACTGCCGCCGCCAGTTATGCAGGGTGTTCTGATTAAGGCCCAGGTCACGGGCCGCTTGGACGACGGGTATGCTGCCCTCGGTCGTCAGTCGGACTGCCTCGATCTTGTACTCACGCGTATAGACTTTGCGTGGCTTCGTCTCTGTATTCAAACGTTACCTCCGGTTTGATGCTACTTCCACTACTACAGTTGTCCATCGAACCGGGGGCACCCCACAGCAGACGATGACCCAGCCAACGACACGCTCAGTAAGACCGTCCACGTCCGTGCTCCAAGGGTGAACTTCGCCGTCTGCGCGATACTCTCGCCGCCAGATACTTTCCGGCTCGGACTCGAACCGGCACCGCTCGTGGTGATTCGCGCGGCAGACGAGAACGAAGATGACTCGGCGAGTGTGCGTCTGAGCATCGACTCGACGTCGTACGACGAGACTTTCGATATCTACATCGAGCCCGGCGAAACCGACACTATCGACGAGTTCAGCGCGTGGGAGCCGGACTCGGCGGGCACTTTCCTCGTGCACTGCGCGCTCCTCATCGCGGATGATACTGCCGCGAACGATACTCTCAGCAAGCAAGTCCAAGTTCTGCCTCCTTGGCTTGACTGCAAGGTCGCCTCAATCGAGGAACCGGAGGATTCGGTTGACTACGGTGACTCACTGACGCCGTCTGCGATTATCATCGCGTCGGACAGCAACAGCGTGGACTTAGATTCCATCGTGGTCCAGTTCCGGATTGACACGCTCTACTGTCAAACGGCCGTCGAGTACGCCGTGTCCCCGGGCGACACTGTAACGGTCGACTTTGCGAAAGAATGGGGTGCACGGCCGTTGCGGAGTCATACGGTTGTCTGCAGTCTCCTGACAAGTGACAGCGTCCCGGACAACGACGTGCTTCGGGAGACGACGTTTGTCCAATTCGCGAGTGGATGGACCGAGGCTGCGGATCTGGAAGAAGAGGACGAGAAGACCGTGTACAACGGTGGATGGGTTTGCTGCACCCCGGTCGAGACCCTGATGTTCGCAGTCAAAGGGAATGGGTCGGCCGAGTTCTCTGCCTACAATCCTGAGGACGACAACTGGGTGATGAAGAAGCCAATTCCCTACGGCGATGAGCACAGATACCCTAAGAAAGGCGCAGTCGGCGTTTGCGATGACTCCGGGCATTACATCTACGCCACAAAGGGCAACAACTCCCAGGGATTCTGGCGATACAGCATTCCTAGGGACACATGGGAGCCGCTGGCAGTCGTACCCATTGGGCCATCGGGCAAGAAGGTCAAGGGCGGGACGGACGCCGTCTATGTAGCTAAGAACGGCGTCGGTTATGTTTATTTGCTCAAGGGTTATAAGAACGAGTTCTACAAGTATGCCGTGTCGTCCGGGCAGTGGTCGCCACCGGATATAGCCCCGATCGGCAGTAGCCGCTCGGTCAAATACGCCAACGGTTCGTGGTTGGCATACGACGGTGACAATACAATCTACTGCCACAAAGCCAAGTACAACGAACTCTTCGCCTATGACGTCACGGGTGATTCATGGCATGATGCACAACTCACGGGCATGCCGCTCTACGGCCGAACGGGAAAGAAGAAGAAGTCCAAGGACGGAGGTTGCGGGGCTTGGCTCGACGGCAGCATTTATGCACTCAAGGGCGGCAACACCCAGGAATTCTGGGAGTACGTTGCCGACCGCGACTCTTGGTATGAGCTGGACACGTTGCCGGTGGGGGATGACAACAGGAAGGTCAAGGGTGGTGGGGACATAGCTACGTACCAGGATGGCATGCTATATGCCTTAAAGGGCAACAAGACCATGGAGTTCTGGTGCTACGTGCCAGGCGCAGCCGGCATTTCACCGGGTCAGGACAACTCGCCGCCACCCGGGAAGAACGAGCTGTGCCTGGCCGAGGATGGAGACGCGGAAGACGTGCGCTGGAGCAACGGAGGAGATTGGGTGGCGTGCACGGCCATAGACCAGGACGGTCACCGGCAGGTGTTCAAGGTATCGAGCGACTCCGGCGCTCCGGTCCAGTTGACCAGCCTCAACGGCGAGTGCTCAAGACCGGTCTGGTCTCCGGGGGACACGAGCATCGCGTTTGAGGTCACGCCCGACAGCACCGGCTACAGCCAGATTGCCGTCACCCCGGGTGATAGCGGCGCGGTGACGTACCTGACGACATCCTCCTACGACCACTGGCACGCAACCTGGTCGCCCAGCGGCCTCGTGGGATACCTGCGTGACGATGCCACAGGCTATCCTCAGGTCTACGTGAAGCTGGCCACCGGAGAGACACCCATGACCCAGGCATCGGTCGAGCACGAGAGTCCTGAGTTTGCGTCAGCGACCGTGGTGACCTTTGCCCGTGAGGGACTCAACGGCTACACCCAAGTCTACACGACGACCGTCGGCTCTCAGAGCGAGACGCCCATCACCAGTTCCTCGGCCGACCACGCCAATCCGGTTCCTGTCCCAGACGGCGCAAAGGTGTTCTATGAAGTTGATGATGCCTACGGTTACACGCAGGTGGCGAAAGTGAAGCTACAGGGCGGGCCGGAACTGGTCCTGACCAGCGGGTCCTATGACTTCGAGTCGCCCACGGTCAACGGCAACGGTGGTCTGATATTCTGCACCAAATCGGACGGCCCCGGCAGCTCTATCTGTCAGGTTAATTCGTCGGGTGGGTATACTGAACTGACGGACGATGACGTCGAGCGGGTCGTGCCGCACGCGCAGCCGAACGGCACCACGTCAATCTCAGCGGCATACGTGCGAGACGGGGACGTGTTCCGGCTCACGGCTGGCGGAGACGGGCAACAGACCGCCCTCCTGTTCCCGTTCGCTCTGGAGGGTGCCAAGCCAAACCCCGGCCGGGCACGGATTGTCATTCGTTGGCAACTGCCAGCAGAGGCCAGGGCATCCCTCCGAATCTACAACTCAGCAGGCCAATTGGTCAAGGTGCTCTCGGACGGGATGACCAAGCCGGGTGCGCACACGAGTGTCTGGAACGGGACGGACGCCAGATGCCGACGGCTGGCCAACGGCGTGTACTTCTGTGCGCTGGATAATGGCAGTAAGAGAATCAGCAGGAAGCTTGTCCTGAC
>CAIVTL010000346.1 GCA_903908785.1 Caldifarciminota bacterium
ATTCTCCCGCTACCGCGCAACCACGAGCTTGCGGACGACCTGGGCTTGAGCTTGTGCTTGGGCTTCCCGGACGAAGTACACGCCGGGCGCCAGCGCGCGCACGTCATTCGCGCCCGGCTTCAGCGTCAAGACTATGCGCCCGCTGATATCCAGCAATTCCGCCCGGTATGCTGAATGCTGTCTACTGTCTACTCCCAGGTAGAGGATGCCGCGCACGACGGTCGGGCCGACGTTCATCCTTCCGCCTTCACCCTCCATCCCTTCCTCGACCCCCATCCGCGCCGAGTCCCGGATGACTGTCAGGCTGGACCCGTCCCGGTTCGCCACGTACATCCGGCGCTGCGGCTGGATGTATGCCAGGGCCGACGGGTAGTCGCCGACCGGGATGGACGCGACCATCGTGTCCCGCTTGCAATTAATCACGGCCACGTGGTCGCTGCCGGGGTTGGCGCAGTAGACCCGGTCTCCGAGCGAGTCATAGGCGAGCGCCCACGGCGACGCCCCGACGGCAATCGTGGCGACCGGCGTGAGCGTGCTGCAGTCAATCGCCGTGACGTCGTCGCTGCCGCCGTTCGCGCAGTAGAGCCGGTTCCGGCGCGGGTTGTACAGCAGCGCCTGTGGGTTATCGCCGACCGGGATGATACTGACCACGCGGTTTGTCGCGCCGTCAATCACCGCGACCGCGTTGTTGTACCTGGTCGCACAGCACACGAGATTGGTGCCCGGAATCAAGCAAAGGGCGCTCGGGGCCCCGCCGACCGGGATGCTCGCGATAACGGTGTCGCCGGACGCATCAAGCGCGAATACGTGTCCGTCAGACGCAGCCGCGCACCAGACCCGCCCGTGTCCGGGGTCGGCAAGCAGCGTTTCCCGGCCCGGTACGGAGATAACTGCGCACAGGCTCTCGGCTTGCAGGTCGACGACCGCGACACCGTTGTTGAACCGGCACCACGCCCGGTGCAGCACGGTGTCCACGCAGACCAGTTCCGGCATTTGCCCGATTCGGACGGTAGCGTCTACACTGTCGGCATTGCAGTAGATAAGGCTGAGCGTTGAGTCCTCGCTGGCGCAGCAAACCAGCCCAAGCGGCCGGTCATAGGCCAGCGCGACCGGGTTCCGGCCTACCGGGATGAGGGCCAGCACGCGGTTCTGCAGGGCACTGACGACCGCGACCGTGGCCTCGTTCAGCCCGGCGCAGTAGACCTTGTATGAAGCCCTCGTCCCGCAGAGCGCGACCGGTGTGAAACTGAGCAGGACGCGCTGCTCAACCCGCCTCG
Organism: Caldifarciminota bacterium; assembly: GCA_903908785.1. GTDB lineage: Bacteria > Hydrothermota > Tepidihabitantia > Tepidihabitantales > Tepidihabitantaceae > UBA2258. Next base: position 1,278 of record CAIVTL010000346.1, read on the forward strand.
CCGCCGGGTCAATAACCGCGAGATGGGTCTGTGTGGTGTAGAGTCGATTGCGGGTCGGATTGTAGCAGAGTTCCTGCGGCCCGCCTCCGACTGCCACCACGCCGCAGAGCGTGTCTCCCTCGCCATCAATAGCGAGGAGCGAATCCGTGGAAGAAAACCTGCACCACATCAGGTTGTCGGTCGAGTCGAAGATGAGGCTCGCAACGCTCCGTCCCAGCTCGACTCTGGCCAGCAGCGTGTCGCCGTACCCGCAGATAATGTCCACGCCGGAGTCGTCGGCGCAGTAGAGCTTGTTGGCCACCGGATTGTAGGCGGCCAGGCGTGTCGGTCCGGACCGAACCACGCGCCCGAGGATGCTGTCGCTGTGTCCATCGATGACAGTCAGAGTGTCGCTGTAGCCACAGCAGTACAGCTTGTTGCCGACTCGGCTGTACACAAGATACTCAGGCTCGTCAGCGACCGGGATAAAATGCCTGACGCTGTCCACATTGCAGTCAATGACACCGACGGCCGCGGTACCGTATGACGCGAAGTAGACCTTGTTGTCGCCGGGGTTGCAGCACAACGACAAGGCCCACAGGCCGCCAAGGTTCAGAGTCCGGACAATGGAATCGTCCGCGGCGCTAATGACCGTCACGGACGAGGAGCTGTACCCGTTCGTGACGTACACCCTGTTCACAACCGGGTTGTAGCAGATCCCGTACGGGTAGGACACGCTGAAGCGCGCCAGTACCCGGCCGCTTGCGCCGTCAAGCGAGTAGACCAGGTTGCTGTAGTCATCTCCCCAGTAGACCTTGTTGCCCTGCGAGGCGTAGCACGCCTCCCCGCCGTCGAGGCCTGCCGTCGCAGTCCGGCCAATCACCCGGTTCGAGAGGCCGTCCACCAGCACCAGCCCGTTGCTGCCACTGATGAAGAGGATATTGCTGCCGGGGTTGTAGAGCATCGTGCCGGGAGCAACCAAGCCGGTGAGCGAGTCCGGCAGACCGATGGTCTTCTCAACCCACTGCCCCGCGGCGGCTGACAGCAAACAGCTTACAGCTAACAGCACAGAACGGAACTTCATCGCGCCTCCTTACCTCGTAATAATGACCTTGCGGACGGCTTGTGCTTGAGCTTGAGCTTGTGCCTGTCGCACAAAGTACACGCCGGGTGCCAGCGCCCGCACGTCATTCGCGCCCGGCATCAGGTCCAGCACCCTCCGCCCGCCGATGTCCAGCAACTCCGCCCTGTATCCTGTGTTCTGTCTACTACCTGCCATCAACAGTGCTCCGCGGACAACCGTAGCCAAGGCTCGCGTCGAACTGCTCGTCGGTTCGCCGGCAATGCCGGTAAGCGCGCTGTCCGCCAGCACGATGACCGCGTGGCCTTCTTCGTCGGCGATGTACATCCGCCGGTGTTGCGGCGCCCAAGCGACCGATCCCGGGCTCACGCCTGCCTCGACCAGGCCGAGGAACCGGCTGGTGCGGCCGTCGACTATCGAGACACAACCGAACCCGCGATGCGTGACATAGACCCGGTTGGCAATGGAATCAAGTCCGATGTCACTCGGTCCGTCGGCAAGCCTGATGCTGCCCTCCGGACTCATGTACTCGCAGTCTATCACGGCAAGGTTGTCGGAGTCCGGCAGCAGACAGTAGAGCTTGTTCGACAGCGGGTTGAACAGCAGCCGCGACGGATGGCCGCCGAGCGGCAGCGGCCCCAGCACCTGCCTTGCCGCGCCGTCAACCACAACGACCTCCCGACCTCCGGTCGTGGTGCAGACCACGTCGCGCGACGGGACATAGCACATCGAGAACGAGTTGACACTCGCGCCACAATGGGTATCGACTGTGCTCGTGACCGTGTCGCCGCTGCCGTCAATCGCACTGATAAGCAGCGTGTCGTCCGGGGAAGAGGCACAGTAGACCCGGTTCGAGTCGGGATTGCACGTCAGCCCGCCCAGGTAAGTCCCCACCGGCACCTCGGCCACGATGCTGTCGCGACGGCAGTCAAC
>CAIVTL010000347.1 GCA_903908785.1 Caldifarciminota bacterium
GCGCACAAACAGGCCGTCGGAGCGGATGATTGGCCGTTGACCGCGCACGATGGAGCGGATGGTGCCCGGCACAATGCGGTTCCAGTTCAGGTCGCCGCCGCCATAGAAGTTGCCGCAGCGCGTGACTGCGACCGGCAGGCCGAACGTCCGGGCGTAGGATTGTGCAATCAGGTCAGCGCATGACTTGCTGACATCGTACGGATGCTGGCCCTGGAGCGGCGTGGTTTCATCGTAGGGCAGCTTGGGCTGCGCTCCATAGGCCTTGTCCGATGAGGCGATGACAATCTGCCCGACGCGCGGGGAACGGCGGCAGGCTTCGAGCAGGGCCCAGGTGCCGCCGACGTTGGTCTCGAAGGTCGAGACCGGGTTGCGGTTGGCAATCGGGACGATGGTCTGGGCCGCAAGGTGAAAGACGGTTGTGGCTTCGTACTCGCCCAGCAGCCGTTCCAGCAACGCCTGGTCCCGCACGTCGCCGCGCACGACCCGGACCTGTTCCAGCAGGTTCTTCCGGACAAGTTCGCTCTGCGGCACCCAGTCGCGCACCAGGCAGACGACATCGGCACCGGCGGCAAGGAGCCGCTTGACCAGCCAGCCGCCGATGAGGCCGGTTGCGCCGGTTACCAGCGTCGGCCGGTCGCGCCAGAAAGGGCTGGGGCCGGGGCGCAGGGGTCGGGGGTCGGGGGTCGGGACTTTGGACTTACGACTTTGGACTTTGGACTTCACTTCCACACCTTCCACGCAGCCTTGCCTGACTGCCACAGGCTTTCGAGGTGGCGGACGTCACGCAGAGTGTCCATGCACTGCCAGAAACCCTCGTGGCGATACGCGACAAGTTGGCCTTCTCTTGCCAGCCTTTCCATCGGCTCACCCTCCCAGAGCGTTGCGTCATCCTTGATGTAGTTGACCGCCTCGGGCTCAACCACGAAGAACCCGCCGTTAATCCAGCCCTCGCCCACCTGCGGCTTCTCGGCGAACCGGGAAACGACGTCACCTTCAAAGACGATTCCGCCGAACCTTGCCGGCGGCCGGACTGCGGTGACCGTGACCAAGCCGCGGTGACTGCGGTGGAACTCGATCAGTCGCCGGGCGTCAATGTCCGCGACACCGTCGCCATACGTGAGCAGGAAGGCCTCCCGGCCGACAAACTGCGCGGCCTGCCGGACCCGGCCGCCGGTGTTGGTGTCGAAGCCGGTATCCAGCAGATGCACGGTCCAGTTGTCGCCGTCTTCAGTGTGGACATCAATGTCGCCGGATGGCAGGCGCACGGTCAGGCTGCGCGAACGGTAGCGGTAGTTGACGAAGTAGTCCTTGATATACTCGCCCTTATACCCGAGCGCGAGCACAAACTCATTGAACCCGCAGGCCGAGAATATCTTCATGATGTGCCAGAGGATAGGCTGGCCCCCGATTTCGACCATCGGCTTGGGTCGGATTGCGGTTTCCTCGGACAGCCGCGTGCCGAGTCCCCCGCACAGAATCACCACTTTGGGGCGGCGCTGCGCCTCGCCGCGCGCCTTTGCCGACTTGCTAGTCTTCTTCATATCAGGCAAAGTATAACGGGCAGGCAGGAGGCGTCAAATCGAAGTTGACATCCCGGAACGCGGGTTGTAACATCAGACCGACACACATGCGAGCGCCCTTGGACAATCGTGCCACCCAGTGCGGTTCCGCGCGGCTCGGCGCGCATCCTCCGAAATGACCCCTGTGGCTAGCGAGAACGCGCCGAAGCTGAGAAGGCGCGGTGGCCCCAACGTTGCAGACCATACCCGGTTCCGTTGGGCCCGGTTGGTCGTGGCCGGCTTCTTCTTGGGGTTTCTCGTTACGGGCCTGATTCTGAGTCGGGACTACGGCGTCAGTTGGGACGAACCCGAGCATCGCTCGGCAGGTGCCATGACCTGGAACTACATATTCAGCGGCGACCAAGCCTTTCGGCAGCATACCATAAACACATACGGTCAGGTCTTCGAGGTTGCGTTGACGGCTGTCGAGAAAGCTCTTGGCCTGTCCGGTGACCTGCGGGCTGCTTTCCTGATGCGCCACGCAGCCACATTCCTCGTGTTCTACATCGGTATCGTGTTCTTCTTTCTGCTGTGCATCCGCCGGTTCAAGTCTTGGAAGTTCGCGCTGCTGGGTTCACTGATGCTTGTGCTGAGTCCGCGCATACTCGCGGACTCGTTCTACAATCTCACAGACATCGCACCGCTTTCCATGTTCATCGTTTCCTTCTTCACGCTGCTGAAGCTACTTGAGAAGCAGAACGTGCTGTGGACGCTGTTGCACGCTTTCACGAGCGGGGTCTTGGTGAGCGTCCGTATCGTGGGCATCGCTATCCCCCTGATTACTGTTCTCCTCCTATTGGTGGAGTTGGTCGTGCGACTCAGGGTACACAAAGACGCACGGCGGATTTCCATCAATCTTCTGGTCTACCTGGCCCTGGCCGTGGCTTTCACGGTAATGCTATGGCCCACGCTTTGGATTGCTCCGCTTCGTTCCTTCGCGGGCGCAGTGGGCAGGATGGCACACTTCCCCTTCAACCGTCCGATATTGTTCCTCGGAAAGTACCTCAAGGCCGCCCAGTTGCCCTGGTACTACATCCCCGTTTGGGTTGCGGTCACTACACCAGTTGTATACACGTTCCTGTTTGCGGTGGGTCTATCGGCCTCGGCGACTGCCTTTGTACGGCACCCTGTCCGCAGCTACAGGACGCATCGTGAAGACCTTCTCTTCATGGCATGGTTTCTGGGTCCGCTCGCGGCTGTGGTCATACTGCACTCCAACCTCTACGACGGTTGGAGACATATGTTCTTCATATACCCGGCGTTTGTGCTGCTCGCGCTGGTTGGCTTCGAGTTTCTGTTGCGCAGGGCCAGAGCTAGGCGCACAGGGCGTGGGGTCGCGACTGCTGCGGTCGCGGCAGTTCCGGCCTTGGGCATGCTCTTCGTTGTCGGCTTCATGGGCCATTACCATCCGCATGAGAACGTCTACTTCAATCCCTTGCTGTCGGCCAACATGGCTCGGGTGAAGCGGAGTTTCGAACTGGACTACTGGGGATTGTCCTATCGTCAGGGACTTGAGTACATAGCGCGCACCGACGCGAGCAGCGGAATCCGTGTCCAGATAGGGCTGGGCGGCAACTCAGCAGCCAACTTCCTGCCGACAAGGGACCGGGAGAGAATTGAGTTTGTTGATGCTTGGGGCGAACCAGATTACTTCCTAGGCGACTATCGCTGGCACAACAGCGACTACGAATACAAGAACGAGTGCTACGCGGTGCGAGTCTGCGGGGAGAGAATTATGGCCGTCTACGACCTTCGTGAACGAAATACTGCCGCGGTACGCAGCGCGGTGGGGGTCGTCGCCAAGAGACTGGTAGAGCTACCGTACAAGGGGTTTGCCTCGGTGGTGGTTCCGGCCGCCCACGCTTCCGACTCCGCCGTCAGATTCTTGGCGGTTCGCATGGGCACCAGGCTGGCTACTCTCGGAGAATTCTGTGAGGCCGCGAACGATTCCGGTACCACTGCGGAATTCCTGCCGGCGTTGGTGGTCTGGGTGTTCGATCAAGAGCACGTCTTCCCTCCACCCGTGGCATACATGGAGGACGGCGAGAACTACGTGAGCGGAGGATTCAGGTTCACTCTGCTGGGCACCGATTCCAGCGGCCTCGCGGGAGCGTACGTGATGGAGTCATCGGTCGGTACCGGGCTAAGCGCGATGGCGCAGCGTGCGGCGGAATACCCGAATAGGCGCTACTCGGCCGTGCTCTGGCCGAGGGGATTCAAGGCCGACGCCAGCCATGCATTGCTGGGGCGATTCTCGGACGTCGTGCTCGACTACGGAGCCTTGGCAGAGTCGCTCTTGGAGCATCCGATGGATGAATACGCTCCGGCGTTGGCGTTCTGGCAGTTCGGTACAGTAGAGCAGAGGCCCGGTTTCATGTCCCCAATGGATGACAAGGAAAGCTTCGACTCTGCCGGATACCGGTTCACACTGCTGGGTACGAGTCTTGACAGCGCTGTCGGGCTGTACCTAATCGACCGACCCTTGAATCGCTAGACCAGTGCCGGTGTGCGGCAGTCGCCACCCTACTGAGTGAGCAGGATCTTCTGCACTAGTGTCCCTCCGCGTCCAGTCACAAAATAGACTCCAGAGGGCAGTGAACTTACGTCGTTCGGCCCGGGTCTAAGGTCCGCAGCCTTGCGGCCGGTTGCGTCCAACAATGAACTTGCGCTTAAGCCTGCGCTCTTCGGCAGAAACAACACTCCGCGTGCAACGGAGGCCGTCCGCCGCGTGTCGTTGAGCGCAGCCTGCTGGCCTTCGGCTATTCCGGGAAAAGGACCGAACTTGCCCCAGATGCGGTATGCGTTGTAGTTCTTGCCGTTCACGTTGCCGGCCCAACCCCCATAGGCAAAGAGCGTCCGACCGCCGGGCGCGGATCCCAAAGCGCCGGACCATTGATTTCCGTCTCCCGTGATGAGCGGAAAATCGCCGCTGGGTTGGCCTCCCTGCGTCACGTGTGCCCCGTAGATATCCGTGGCAACGCCGGCTCGTCCGTCCGTCCAACCCACGAGATAGTTCGATCCGTCGAACGTCAGGGACGGGTACCACTGGTCACCATCCGCAGTGCAAATTGGAATGCCTGAGGAATCGAGCACGATTCCTTCCGCACTCACGCGCGCCCCAAAGATGTCCGCGGACGCGGCTCGGCGTGTGTCAATCCACGCCAGAAGGAAGTTCGTACCGTCAAAAGCCATGGCCGGCCATTGCTGGTCATGCGCCGCCGCCGATACCACTATGCCGGTAGGGTCGAGGACCTCGCCAGCTTCGCTTACCCTCGCGCAGTAGATATCGTAGGTGCCGTTGCGTCGGTCCGCCCAGGGCACGAGGAAGCTCGTCCCGTTGAAACCCGGGTCCGTGTACCACTGTGAGCCTGCCGCAGTACAGACCGCGATACCCGCCGGGTCGAGCACCGCACCTCCCGGTGTGACCCGCGTGGCGTACATGTCCGGGCCGGAGGCGTTTCGGTAGTCGTGCCACACCACGAGGAAGTTGTCGTGGCCAAACACCGGCGTCGGCTCCCACTGGTCAGCCGGGGCGTTGCAGACGACAATGCCGGATGGGTCCAGCACTATTCCGGCCGTCGTTACCCTTGTTCCGTAGATGTCCGTTCTCTCATTTCGGAAGTCTTCCCATACCACAAGGTAGTTGTTGCCGTCGAATGCAATGTCCGGGTCGTGCTGTGCACTCGGGCTCGGACACATCGGAATGGGTCGCGCGTCGAGTACCGTTCCCGACGGGGTAATCCTCGTGCCATATATGTTGTAAGCCCCGCCGCGGTCGTCCTGCCATACTACGAGGAAGTTGGTGCCATCGAAGCCGATGGCAGGGAACCACTGGTCATTGGTGGTTGTCGAGATCGCGACGCCTGAGGAGTCCAGCAGGACCCCGTCTTGGTTCATCCTTGCACCATAGATGCTGTACGAGTCGTCACGGTCGTCCTCCCAGACCACGAGGAAACTGGAGCCGCCGAATGCCACGCGGGGATAACCCTGGTCGTCTTCGGTTCTGGAGACCGCGATGCCCGACGGGTCGAGCACCACGCCTGCCGTACTCATGCGCGCGCAGTAGATGTCGCCTGCAATACCTCCACGCCAGTCCTGCCAGGATAGGTTGAAGTTGGTTCCGTCGAAGGCCACGGCCGGCCACTCCTGATCGTCCGGTGCTGTGGACACCGCTATTCCGGTCGGGTCCAGCACAACGCCGGCCACGCTGACCCGCGCGCCGTAGATGTCATAGGATTCGCCACCTCGCAAGTCATGCCATACCACGAGGAAGTTTGAGCCGTCAAACGCCACGCCGGGCCCGCCCTGGTCGTCTGCTGCCGCGGATACCGCCATGCCATTTGTGTCCAGTACTGCTCCGGCCCCGGTTACCCGCGCCCCGTAGATGTCGCCTAAGCCGTTGCGGTCGTCCTCCCAGACCACGAGGAAGTTCGCGCCGTCGAAAGCGACTGCCGGGAATATCTGGTCGTAGACAACCCTGCAGATGGCGATGCCGGTCGGGTCCAGCACTGCCCCGGCCACGGACACCCTCGCACCATAGATGTCACCGAATTCGTCTCCCCGTTCGTCCTGCCATACCACGAGGAAGTCCGTGCCGTCGAATGACACGGCCGGGAACGACTGGTCGTAGGCAGCAGTAGAAACCGCTATGCCCGACGGGTCCAGAACCGCACCATCTCTGGTTACGCGCGCTCCGTAGATGTCGGATTCGGCACTCCGTTCGTCCTGCCAGACGACAAGGAAGTCCGTGCCATCGAATGCGACGGCCGGGTATAATTGGTCACTTGTGGCCGCCGAGACCACAATGCCTGATGTGTCCATGACCGCGCCGTCGACCGTCACCCTTGCGCCGTAGATGTCGTATGAGCCTTCGCGTTCGTCGTGCCAGACCACGAGGAAGTTGGTGCCGTCGAACGCGAGTGCCGGCATGTCCTGGTCGCCCTGCGCTGGAACACAGACTACGCTGGTATCAAGCAGGAATTCACCCCAGTCATAGGCCGGAGCCGACGCAGGCCTGCCGGGGACACGACCCGAAATCCCCCCACGGATTTCGGGCATGTCCCGTCGCCGGTCGGTCGTGGCTTGTGCCTTGCGCACCCGCCTCACTACCTCTTTCGTGTCGAACCTGGGCCGCGCCTCCGCCGCCAGCGAAATACCGAACGCCAGCATGAGGCATACAATCGGTAGAATTCTGCGGTTCATCTCTTCCTCCTTGCAGAGCTATCGCGCGACGAACGAATCACCGGGACACGGGACCTGACCCATCGAGCATCTCGCCATACAGGGTCATTGCCGTCCGCCATGCGGAATGATATGGCAGGAAGACGGCGAGTCAAGCAGATGCGGCGGCGCGACCCTGTTCGCTTGACCTTTGGACAATCCCCGGGTACCATGGCTCTCAAACTACAGGAGACATGAGCCGATGAAGAGAATCACGATTGTACTGACGTTGCTTGCCGCCGTCCTGAGCGCGGTCGGGCCACGACTCTCTGAGATTCCGCGCTACCGGCTGCCGGTCGGCGCCAAACTGTTCTACACGACCCTGAACGATGCGGAGCCGGCGCGGGCCGCGCAGCGCTGGCAGGTCTGGGTCGTGGGGACGAACCCGGACTCGAGCTTCCGGTTGCTCGTGAAGCGAACCCAGGTCCGCTCCAATACCGACAGCACAGGCAAGACGACCGAAGAAGAGTGGCGCAGCGACTGGGCGCGGTGTGCGCTGTTCCCAAGTGGCCGGATTCCGCCGACCGGCAGCCTCGACGCGGCCGACCTGCGACCCCTTTTCCCGTTGCTGCCGCAGGACTCGCAAGCCGCAACGGGCTTCTGGCAACGCCTTGACACCGCGATGGCCGAGACCGAAGCCTACCACCTCGACAACAAGACCCTGACCGACTCGCTCTGGCTCATCGAATTCGCGCGCAAGACGCCGCTCGACGAGGTCTACCTGCTCAACACTTCCGGCCGCTACACCTTCGACACGCGGCGCGGCCTGCTTCAGAGCAAAGAGACCGAGGTCCGGCAGGACTGGGGCGCGTACGCCGGGACCACCAGGCGAGTGACCGTGCTCGACTCGGTCGTGAAAGGGGAACTGATAGAGATGGCCCGCTTCGCGGAGCAGATGGACGTTTGGTTCACTGCCGACTCAACCTATTCCTCCCTACTGGACCGGGGCGCAGTGGAGACCAAGCGCGTGCCGACTCTGGTCGACTCCGCGCAGATGGTGATGGACTCGGGCCGTGCTCGGGTCGCGGACACAGCGATCCAGACCATGTTCGATGACGAGGTAGGTTCGCTGGAGGAGGTTGCCCAGGAACTGGAGAAGGATGCGCACTGGCGCGACAGCGTCATCGGCAATCCGGCTCCGAACTGGAGCCTGCCCGACCTTGCCGGGAAGAAGCACTCGCTCAAAGACTACCGGGGCAAGGTGGTGATTCTCGATTTCTGGTATCGCGGCTGCCCGTGGTGTATAAGGGCGATGCCCAGGCTCAGTGACCTGGCCCGCGAGTTTCCAGACAAGGCGCTCGCGGTCATCGGCATGAACACCGACGCGGAGCTGTCCGACGCGCAGTTCGTGGTTGATAAGCTCGGGCTTGCCTATCCGAGCTTGCGCAGCGGCGAACTGTATAAGAAGTACGGAGTCAGCGGCTTCCCGACCCTGTTCGTGCTGGACGCCAAGGGCGCAGTCCGGGACATCCACGTCGGGTACAGCCCGGACCTCAAGGAGAAGCTCAGTCGGGCGATACGCAACGCCATCGGCGAAGACTAGCCGGTCATTGGTTCGCGGTGCCGTGCCGCGGCCTGCCCCTGACATGCCCGAGCCCGGACGGAACCGCCAAGACCTGCCTCCGCAATTTGCCAACGGCAGACTGGCTAGCGCAGGTTCGCGGCCCCCAAGTGAGCAGAATTGCCGGGCCTGTACGACAAAGAGACCGACGTCGGGATTGACGGTTGGCGTAGCGTAAGTCACTAAAAGAAAATCAGTTACACTATCCTGCTCTCTCTCTCTCTCTCTGCGAGACCCCTGCAGGATTCTGCTTGAC
>CAIVTL010000348.1 GCA_903908785.1 Caldifarciminota bacterium
ACCGGCGGATGTACATCGCCGACGAAGAAGGCCACGCGGTCATCGTGCTGGCGGACAGCGCGCTTACCGGCATTGCCGGCGAACCGACGAGCAGTTCGACGCGAGCCTTGGCGACGGTTGTCCGCGGAGCACTGTTGATGGCAGGTAGTAGACAGAACACAGGATACAGGGCGGAGTTGCTGGACATCGCGGGGCGCAAGGCGCTGGACCTGAGGCCGGGCGCGAATGACGTGCGCGGACTCGCGCCGGGCGTGTACTTTGTGCGGGAGACCCGAGCACAAGCTCAAGCCCAAGCCGTCCGCAAGGTCGTCGTCACGAGGTAAGGAGGCGAGATGAAGTTTCCATCCGTGCTACTAGCTGTAGGCTGTCTGCTGTCAGCCGCCGCGGGGCAGTGGGTCGAGAAGACCATCGGTCTGCCGGACTCGGTGCCAATATTGCGCGACCCGGATTCAACGCTCTACAACCTGGGCAGCAACACTCTCTTCGTTGGCGGCAGCAATGGACTGGCGGTGGTGGACGGTCTCTCAAACCGGCGGATCTCGCTGGTTCCGCTGACCGACTTCTATTCGGGGATCGCGTGCTGCGCCTCGCAGGTCAACAAAGTCTACTGGGCCGGAGGCGCCAACCTGGTCTATTCGTTCGATGGCGCGAGCGGCCGGGTGCTTGGGCGCGTCAGCGTCTACCTTTCGTACGGCATGTGCTACAATCCGGTTGTGAACCGGGTGTACGCCATGGGTTGGTCCGCGTCGCCGCTTCTGACGGTCATCAACGCGGCGAACGACTCCATTGCCCGGATAATGCACCTCGGCCCGAATGCAACGTCCATATGCTGCAACCCGGGCGACAACAAGGTCTACTTCGCGTCGCGCACTGCCAGGACTGTCAGTGTCATCGACTGCAGCGTGGACAGCATCAAGCGGGTCATCAGCGTCAGCGGTGAGCCCGAGGTCGTCGTCTACAATCCCTCCGGCAACAAGGTTTACTCCTGCGGCTACGATACTCTGACAATCATTGACGGCCACAGCGACAACGTCATCGGCCGCGTGCTTCTGCCCGCACGCCCGACACGAGCCGCCTATAGCTCCGCAGCCAACAAGCTCTATTGCGCCGATAGCAGCGGGGTAAGTGTCGTCTGCGGGTCCGGCGACACGCTGCTCGCCCGACTGGGGACCCCCAGAAGCGTGACCGGGTTCGTCTTCGATTCGACCGACAACCTTATGTGGTGCAAGCTCGCATCCACGGACACACTCATTGCCATTGACGGTCAGGGCGACACACTCTGCGGCGCGGTAGCCGCGGGTGATTACCCATATGCGTTCTGCTACAATCCGGCCCGCAATCGACTGTACGCCACGCAGAACTATGTCGCAGTGATTGACCCGGCAGCGAAGCGAGTGGACCAGCGCATCCTGCTGAACTTCACGCCGACCGCGCTCTGCGCGGCCAGGACTCTGGACAAGGTTTACTGTGCCGGGCTCAACGAGGCCTCGGTCGCGGTCGTCAGCACCCTGCAAAATCGCGTGACAGGTTTCGTCCCGGTTGGCCACGAGCCGCGCGCACTGGCCTACGACTCGCCGCTCGGGCTGCTCGCCTGCGCCAACTACCATGACTCAACGGTCAGCATCATAGCCTGCAATAGAGACAGCGTGACCGGGACAGTCCGCATCGGCCATATGCCGGAGCTGCTCTGTGTGGACACCGTGCTGCACAAGGCGTGGTGCCGCTTCTCCAATGGAATCGCTGTCATTGATCTGCGGGCCGAGAGCCTGGAGGCCGTCATGCCGGTGCCCGGCAGTGAAGCGCTGCTCGCGGACCCGGCCCACGGCCGGGTCTGGTGTGCGACCGGGTCCGACGGACACGTGGTCGTGCTTGATGCGGCCGGCGACAGCATCATCGCCGACATCCCGGTCGGCGGTAGTCCGAGCGTGGCCCTGTGCCTGCTCCCGGACGCCAATCTCGTCTGCTGTGCCACTCAATCCAATGACGCCGTCGCGGTCATTGATGGTGCGACAAACCACGTGTTCAGCATCATCCCGGTGGGCGATCACCCGCTTGCGCTGCTCCACAACCCACGGCGGAACAAGCTCTACTGCGCGAACGTCGGCAGCTCCGACGTGACGGTGATTGACTGCAACACGCTGACGCCGGTCGCCACGATTGCAGTCGGGGCGTCGCCAGCGGCGCTGGCCTATGATTCCACGGGCGACCGGGTCTACTGCGCTGGCTCGGGCAGCGGTCACGTAGCCGTGATAAGCTGCAAGCGGGACACGATGGTCGCGTCCATCCATGTCGGCGACAACCCCGTGGCCTTGGCATACGCCTCCCCGCAACGCCGGATGTACGTGGCGAACCAGGACGGGTCCAGCCTGACAGTCATCAGGGACTCGGTGCGGATGGGGGTCGAGGAAGGGATGAAGGATGAAGGCGGCAGGATGAACGTCGGCCCGACCGTCGTGCGCGGCGTCTTGCGATTGTCGAGTGACGAGTGTCGAGTGTCGATTGGCGGACTGCTCGACATAGGTGGACGCAAGGTGCTCGACCTGAAGTCCGGCCCGAACGACGTCAGCGGGCTGGCACCCGGCGTGTACTTTGTGCGACAGGCACAAGCTCAAGCTCAAGCACAAGCCGTCCGCAAGGTCGTGATTGCGAGGTAGAGAGGCGAGATGAAGTTCCGCTCTGTGCTGCTAGCCGTTAGCTGTTGGCTGTCGGCTGTCAACGGACAGTGGTTCGAGAAGTCCATCGGGCTGCCGGATTCGCTGGGCGGGCTCCATCCGCGGGCGGCGTACTACGTTCCGTCCAGCAACTGCATATATGTCACCGGTGAAGAAGGAGTGATGGTCGTCGATGCCGCGACCAACGTCCGGGTTGCGCGGCTGGACCTCAACCACCCGATGTTCCTCGCCTTCGACTCGCGGGACAACAAGGTGTACATGGGCTCTTCCGAAAGCGACTTGTTGTCGGTCATCGACCCGGTGGCACACCGTGTCGTCTCGACGCTTTCGGTCGGGCGGTATCCGTATCGGGTCTGCTATAACCCCACGGCAAACAAGGTGTACTGCCTTACGGGTTCCGACCTCGACACCGTGACTGTGGTTGATTTGGCCGAGCCGATTCCAGGGCCGACCACCCGCGCCCTTGCGCGGCTCGCCCGGCGATTGCGTGTCGTCATCATCGGCTCAATATTCGAGCGGCGCGCCGCGGGCTTGTACCACAACACC
>CAIVTL010000349.1 GCA_903908785.1 Caldifarciminota bacterium
ACCTGCGCAAGTAGCCGGCGCGGGCCTCAAGGGCCCAAGTATGAGGTGGAAATGACAAAGGGCAAAGCAGAGGTGAAAGGGGAGGGGACGAAAGACGGAGGCGAAGTTCGCCACGAAGCCTGATGAAACGAAGCCGGTTCGGAACTCAATCTGCGTCCATCTGCGTTCATCTGTGGTCGACCCTCTCCGGTCCTCGGCGTCCTCACCCAGAATCTGTGTAATCTGTGAAATCTGTGGATAGTCCTCTCCGTCTCCGCACTTCTGCATTCTGGTTTCTGGTCTCTGAATTCTGCCTTGTCCGAACCCGGACCATCTGCGTCCATCTGCGTTCATCTGTGGTTTCACTCTGTCCGTTTCGTGTCTTTGGCCTCCACGGCCCCTGTCCGACAGTGCGTGTCTTCGTGGCTCCATGTCGGTTTCCGGGGCGGGTGACCGCGCGAGAGATGCGGGGCGGCAGCGTGTCTATAACATTGTGAACCAGTACGACGACCGGCAGTTGGTCGAGCAGGCGCAGGCCGGAGACATGCCTGCGTTCGACGAGCTGGTTAGCCGGCATCACGGGCCGCTCTACTGCTACCTGTATCGGACGTGCCGGAATGGGGCCGAGGCAGAGGAGATGACACAGGAGTCGTTTGTGAAGGCATGGGAAGGGCTCCGCGGTTTCCGGGGCGCGGCGAGTTTCAGGACATGGCTGTTCCGAATTGCGACCAATCTCTGCATCAACCGGCTATCGCGCCGGAAGCCGGTTGACCCGTTGTCTGAGGACGTCCCGGCCGCGCGTCGGGATGAGCCGGAGGAGACATTTCGGCAGCGGAAGCTCAAGGAGTGCGTCGGCGCCGCGCTGGAGTTGCTGCCTGCTGACCAGCGGTCGGCTTTGGTCCTTTCCATCTATGAGGAACTGAGCTATGACGAGATTGCCGCGGCGACGGGCCGTAGCCTCGCTTCGGTGAACTCGCTCTTGTACCGGGCGCGGATGAGCGTGCGACAGTCGCTTGAGGGTGCGAGGAGCCGGGGAATCGTATGAGTTACGGCGAGAGGCAATCAACCGATGTGTGTCTATGAATATGATGACCATGAAATGTGATGAAGTCAGGTTGCTGCTGGTGAGCTTTGCCGATGGCGCGCTGGCGGGCGCCCGGGCCGAGGCGGTTCGGGCGCATGTCGCCGGGTGCGCGGCGTGTCGCGAGGAACTGGCGCAGCTTGCGGCCGATGCCGAGTTGCTGCGCCGGGAGGAGAAGCCGGAGGTTCCTGCCTATCTCGGCACCCGTATCACGGCCGTAATCAGGGAAAGGCAGGCCGGAGCCAGGCCGTGGTACGGGCTGAGTCAGGTCATGGCACGAATCGCGGCCGTGGTGTTGGTCGCGGTCGGTGTCTGGCTCGGGACCGCGCTCGCCCGCGGCATGGTCGGCCCGCAGCAGAGCCTGACCGACCGATTAGCGCAGCTCGGCATCGAACTGCAGAACGGGGAGGATAAATGAAACAGCGGTGGCTCTATGTTCTGCTCCTGCTGTCGCTCGCGGTGAATGCGGGAGTGCTCGGGTTCTACGGAGTGAGCAAGTACCGCGACTGGCGTCAGTCCCATCGGTTCCATTGGTATTGGAGCAAGACGTTCAAGCCCGGTACGACAGTGCATCAGGTTGACCGGTTGTTTGACGACCTGAAGAAGAGTCGGTCGCCGTACTGGGATACGGCGGACGCAGCCACGAGGGAAATTGGCCTGCTG
>CAIVTL010000350.1 GCA_903908785.1 Caldifarciminota bacterium
GACGATCTTCTTCGCGTTGTCCCACGCGCCGCCCGCGTTGGCCATGAAGATAGCCTGGAACAGGCCGAAGAAGGCAATCGAGATGAGGTAGCCGATAAAGAAGAAGCTGTTGAAGAACGACAGCGCCAGCGCCAGGCAGAACACAACCACGAAGATGTTGATGAGCCCGCGCTGGGCGTACATCGTGCATATCTTCACGACCTCCTTGGAGTCCTCGATGTCGGCCGTGCGCTTGGACAGGTCCATGTGTTCCTTGATGTAGACGACCGCGCGGAACGCGCCGGTCACGACCGCCTGCATCGAAGCGCCGGTGAACCAGTAGATGGTCGCGCCGCCCATCAGGAGACCGAACGCGATCTCCGGCCGGACCAGGCTTAAGTGGCTTATCACCGCGTTGATGCCGCCGGGCAGGGTGTTGCCGAGCAGCAGGATGATGCCGAATATCATCGTCGTCGCGCCGACCACTGCCGTGCCGATAAGCACCGGTTTGGCCGTAGCCTTGAACGTGTTGCCCGCGCCGTCATTCATCTCGAGGAACTGCTTGCCGCTCTCGAAGTCCGGCACGAACCCGAAGTCCCGCTTCACCTCTTCCTTGATGTTGGGCACGCTCTCGATCTGCGACAGCTCGTACACGCTCTGGGCGTTGTCCGCCACCGGGCCGAAGCTGTCGACCGCGATGGTAACCGGGCCCATCCCGAGGAAACCGAATGCCACGAGTCCGAACGCGAGAATCGGGCCGGCGAACGTGAGCGTCGCCGGCATCACGGCCGAAACCTGCCCGGACAAAGAGCCGGCGATAAACATCAGGCCGAGGATGAGCGAACCGGTCCAGAACGCCGAGAAGTTCCCGGCGACGAGGCCGCTTAAGATGCCGAGCGACGCGCCACCCTGGTCCGCGCTCTTCACGATTTCATCAACGTGCCGGCTCTTGGTCGAAGTGAAGAACTTGGTGAACTCAGGTATCAGCGCGCCCGCAGCGGTTCCGCAGGAGATGATGGTCGAAAGCACCCACCACAGCTTCGGGTAGTCCGCGGCAAGCAGGATGTACGTAGCGACGAACGTCACCACGATTGAAAGGATTGAAGTGAGCCACACCAACTGGGTCAACGGGTGCTCCGGGTCGAAGGTCTTCGACTTGCTGTACCGGGCAATCATCAACCGTTCGTTGATAAAGTACGAAACGAGCGACGTCAGAATCATCAGGATACGCATCGCGAATATCCAGATGATGAGTTGGCCGCACAGCTTCGCATATTTGGCGGCATACGCCGCAATCGCCGGGTCCGCGGAGTTGATGGTCGCCGCGACCGGCGCGTACAGCGCCATCGCGAGGAAGGTAATGAGCGCAACCCCGGTCACGCCGTAGGTCTCGAACCCGTCCGCAGTCGGCCCGACGCTGTCACCCGCGTTGTCGCCGGTGCAGTCGGCAATCACGCCCGGGTTCTTCGGGTCGTCCTCGGGCAGCTTGAAGATGATCTTCATCAGGTCCGACCCGATGTCGGCAATCTTCGTGAAGATGCCGCCGCCGATGCGCAGGGCCGACGCGCCCAGCGACTCGCCGATGGCGAACCCGATGAAGCACGGCCCGACGAGCGTCGTGGGCAGGAATACCAGGATGCAAATCATGAAGAACAACTCGACGCTCACGAGCAGCAGGCCGACGCTCATGCCCGAACTCATCGGCACCGCGGTCGCGCCAATCGGGAACTCCTTCAGCGCAGCGAATGCCGCCCGGCTGTTGGCGTGGGTATTAATGCGGATGCCGAACCAGGCCACGCCGTACGAGCCGAGGATGCCAAGAATCGAACTGGCCAGGATTAGCAGCAGCGGCCCGAACTTGCCCATCCCCAGGTAGTGTTCGAGGAAGCCGAAGTAATAGGTGACGCAGATGCCGATAAGCACCCACAATACTATGAGAAACTTGCCCTGCTGGAACAGATAGGTCTTGCAGGTTTCCCAGATGGTCTCCGAGACGGCGCGCATGCTCTTGTGCGTCGGCGCGTGGCTTACACGCCGGTACTGGACCAGGCCGAACAAAAGACCCAGCACGCAGACCACAAGGCCGATGTACATCAGGTTGACGCCCTTCAGCGGCGAACCGAACACGTTGAAGTCGATCCTCTTCAGGTTCGGCAACTCGATGTCGGCCTCGCTCTTGGACTTTGCCGGCTCGCCCGCGGGCGGGATGCCGGCAGCGGACGCGGCGAGTGCGCTCTCCGCCACGGGCGTCGGCGGCGGCGTGGCATTCACTGCGGCCGGCTGCGCCACGCCGACGACCCACATGGTCGCCAGCACCAGCAACAACAGGCCGGTCCGGGACACGTTCTTGCTCATCTCGATTCTACCTTTCTTTGAGGTCTCCAAGGGCAATTCTGGACTCAGGGCTATGCTCCGCCCTATCAACACGGCCACCTCGGGCGAGCGGTTAGTTTAGGCAACTCTTCCCGGATGTCAATATGCCGGGGCCCGATTCGGTCCGGGCCGGCCGTCCGCTTGCTTGACACCGTTATGCGGGGTTGGTATTCTTACGCAGGCTGAAACGGCCGCGGGGTTACACTCCCGGTTTGCGACAGCCGCCTCCGCGCCTGCCGGCGCTGCTGCATGACCGCGCTGCGGGGC
The DNA here is from genome assembly GCA_903908785.1 of Caldifarciminota bacterium. GTDB lineage: Bacteria > Hydrothermota > Tepidihabitantia > Tepidihabitantales > Tepidihabitantaceae > UBA2258. The sequence goes on from CAIVTL010000350.1 coordinate 2,620, forward strand.
TGCGGGAAATCACTCAGGCCCACTTTTCCGTCCGTCAGGAGGTAAGATGCGTGTGTGCAGGTCCTTGGTAATCCTGTCAATATTGGCTGGCGCTGTCTGGGCCGGCAAAGTTGAACCGGTCTGGCTTCGGCACTTTACCGGCGTCACCCAGTCCCAATACAATCAAGCCGCGGACAGCTACCTGGATACCCTGAGCGGCAATTACTATGTCGTCGGTTCAGGCGAGCTTGCCGCAAACCCCGGCGGAACTGACTTGGTCGTCATCAAGTACCGGCCGGACGGAACCCGGGTCTGGGTGAACGGGTTCAGCGGCAGCGGCCCCAGCACCGAGGACATGGCCCAGGCGGTCACCGTCGACTCGGTCGGTAACGTCTACATCGCGGGCATGACCGACAACACGACGCCGACGTTCTACGACGCGGCCTGGGCCAAGTACGACTCGAACGGCGTCGAACTCTGGCACAAGACCTCGGCATGGAACGGGGATGACGCCGCCTTCGGCGTCGCCATCGGCAACGCCGGCGACGTCTACATCTGCGGTGCGGACTCAGGCGACGGCTACCTGACCGGGTACCTGGTGGCGCGCATCAGCCCGGCGACCGGCGACACGCTCTGGAAGCGCAGCTACGTACTCGACACCAACGCGTTCCGACGCGGCGCCCGAGGTCGGGACGTACATCCTGACTACTTCGACAACTACGACCTCTGGGACAACGTCGCCGCCTCGATTGCCGCGTCCCCGGACGGCGGAGTCGTCACCACGGGACACGGCTCGGACTATGACCGGTACTTCGAGTGGTGGACCATGAAGTTCGGCGCGACCGGCACCCGGGCCTGGGCCACGACCTACCACAATCCCAACACCGTCTACGATGACGATGACGTGGCATTTGACGTGGTAGTGGCACGCAACGGTGACATCTACGCGGCCGGGTTCGACTATTTCGAGACCGACGCCAGCTACGAGGGCTATAACTACGCCGTTGTCCGGTACAGCTCTCTCGGCGCACAGCTCAACTGGCGCAGCACCAACATCGGGGCCGAGGACGGCGACGACTACGCGTTCAGCGTCTGCCTCGACGACTCGGTCTCGCAGAACGTCTACGTCACCGGCATACTCGCCTACCCGTCTTCCGAGGACATTTCGACTACGAAGCTCACCGCCGCGCTTGCGCCCCGCTGGGGCGCTACCGGCGCCGTATTCGGCGGCGACAATGACGACCGCGGGTACTCGGTATTCTACCGCAAGGGCCGGGTGTACGTCACCGGCATGCTCGGTACGGACCTGGTTGCGCTCGGCTACACCGCCGCCAACTCGGCGACCAAAGACACGCTTTGGACCTACACCTACAACTCACCCGACACGCTGGAAGACTTCGGCGCGACCATCTGTGCCTCGGACTCCGACCACGTCTACGTCTCCGGCCAATGCTACCGCGCGGGCACTCCGCTCTGGACCAGCCTCTTCTCGACTCGACTCCGCTACGGCCATCCCGACCTGGGCGTGACCGCGATCCTCGCGCCGGAGGGCCAGTATGACCACTACGACGCCGTCACCCCGCAGGCCGTCATCACCAACCACGGCGACGTCGCGACAAGTTTCAATGCCTTCATGTACGTCGGCCTGCCCTACGGCGACACCGTCCAGTTCACCGATTTCCTTGAACCGGGCGACTCCGCAATCGTTGAATTCAGGCTGTGGGAGGCCGACCCGGTCGGACTGGTCCCGCTCCGCTGCAGCATCGAAGTAACCGGCGACGTCAACCCAGGCAACGACTTCCTCGACGATACAGTCGAGGTGCTGGGGATCGACGTCGGCTGCCAGTCCATCATCTCGCCGTCCGGGCTGGCGGACTCGGGCACTACCGTCACGCCGGTTGCCCGGTTCAAGAACTACAGCCTCTCGGAGCAGACCTTCTGGGTCTTCTTCCGAATCGAGGCAGGCGGCCCGACGGCGGCCACACGGCCGGTGGGTCCGGTGAAGCAGACTCTGACGGGCGGACCTTCGGTCCCCAACACTGGACCACTGGACCACGGGACCACGGGACCGCGTCTCCAAACCTACGAAGACTCAGCCAGCATCATCCTTGGCGGGCTGGACAGTATGGACGTTTCCTTCGCCAACTGGCAGGCCACGCCGCCCGACACCTATCGCATGGAAGCGTTCACCGCGCTCTTCGGCGACGACAACCCCGCCAACGACACGGTCGCATTGCAGCTCATCGTGCGCCGGCCGCTCCATGACGTCGGCGTGCTCTCGATACTGGCCCCGCTCGACACGGTCGACACCGGTGACGTCGTGGTCCCGCGCGCGGTTATCAGGAACTTCGGCGGCGCGCAGGAGACCTTCCGAATCCGGTTCACCATCGGCTCGTTCTTCACCAGCGAAACGGCGATGACCCTGGCGGCCGGCGGTTCCGACACTGCCGAGTTCGAGCCATGGACCGCGGACCAGGTCGGCTTCCACACGGCCCGATGCACGACGATGCTTGCCGGCGACCAGGTTCACCCTAACGATGTCCGGCAGAAGCAGGTTGCCGTCCTCCCGCCGAATGGAATCGAAAGCCCGGAGAACATCTCCGGCATCCCACGCGAATACTCCCTTGGTTCGCCCCAACCCAACCCCTTCACCGGCCGCATGCTCGTGCGCTACGCGCTGCCGGTACAGTCGCGGGTTTCGCTCCGGGTCTACAACGCCTCCGGCACGCTCATCCGCGCCCTGACATCGGCTGAACTGCCGGCCGGATTCTACAATGCCGTCTGGAACGGAACCGACGAACGCGGCCGCCGGGTCCTGCCCGGAACCTACTTCTGCCGCTTCCAGACCCCCGGCTTCACCCGCATCGCCAAGCTCGTCATGACCAACTGACCTCTCTGGTCTAACCTTGGGCGGCCTGACATCTGTCAGGCCGCCTGCTCTTTGGACGCGGAACGGGGCCCGCAGGCCCCGTCCGCTCATCTGTCCTACCGACTCAGGACTTCGTCATTTCCACTTCGGACTTCGTACTTCTCTCAAGTTCCATGCTGCCAGCTCGAGATATACGCCGCCTGCTCCGGAGTCAGCTTGTCTATCTTAATGCCAAGCGTCTGCAGCTTCACCTCGGCTATCTTCTTGTCCAACTCATCCGGCAACTTGTAAACTCGGTTCTCAAGCTTGCCTTTGCTCTTCAGGATGTGCTCGGCCGCCAGCGCCTGGTTGGCGAACGACATGTCCATCACCATCGCCGGGTGACCTTCGGCCGCAGCCAGGTTCACCAGCCTGCCCTCGGCCAGCAGAATCAGCTTGCGCCCGCTGGCGAGCGTGTACTCGACACACGACTTCCGCAACTCGCGCTTCGACGTCGCCAGCTTATCCAGCGCGGCCTTGTTGATTTCCGCATCAAAGTGGCCGGAGTTGCAGACGATTGCGCCGTCCTTCATCGCCAGCATGTGCTGCTTGTCAATCACGTTGACGTCGCCGGTCACGGTGATGAAAACGTCACCGACCTTGCAGGCATCAATCAGCTTCATCACCCGGAACCCGTCCATCCGCGCCTCAAGCGCGCGTACCGGGTTCACTTCGGTGACGATGACGTCCGAGCCCATACCCTTGGCCCGCGACGCGACACCCCGGCCGCACCAGCCGTAACCGCAGACGACCATAGTCGCGCCCGCAAACAGGATGTTGGTTGCCCGCAGGATGCCGTCGAGCGAGGACTGGCCGGTCCCATAGCGGTTGTCGAACATGAACTTGGTCTCGGAGTCGTTAACCGCAATCACCGGGAATGCCAGCACGCCGTCCTTTTCCATACTGCGCAGCCGGATGACTCCGGTTGTGGTCTCCTCGGTCCCGCCGATGACGCCCGCGAGCCGCTTGCCCTTCTCCTTGTGCAGGGTCGAAATCAGGTCCGCGCCGTCGTCGGTGGTAATCATCGGCCCGTGCGCGAGCGCTTGCTCGATGTGCCGGAAGTACACGTCCCGGTTCTCGCCGTTAATGGCGAACGTCGGGATACCGTAGTCCTTCACCAACGAAGCGGCCACCACATCCTGGGTCGACAGCGGATTGGACGCACACAGCCGCACGCTCGCGCCCCCGGCCTTGAGCGTCCGCACCAGGTTCGCCGTTTCAGACGTAACGTGCAGGCAGCAACTCATCCGCACGCCCGCAAGCGGCTGCTGCTTCTCGAACCGCTTCCGGATTTCGGCCAGCACCGGCATGAACCGGCCGGCCCATTCTATCTTGGTCTTGCCGGTCTTGGCCAGCCCTAAGTCTCTTACATCACAATCCACAAGGCCTCCATTATCAATAATGACTAAGTTCGAAGTAGAAATGACAAATGACGCACCGGACGAGGACGCACTTGCTTACTTCAGCGCCCGGCGCAGCTCCGCCGCCTTATCGGTCTTTTCCCAATTGAAGAACTCAAGCGTCTGCTTGTCGGCCTTCTTCACGTACGGTTCGCGGCCGAAGTGACCGTAGGCGGACGTCGCCTGGTATATCGGCTTGAGCAGGTTCAGATAGCGGATCATCTCGCGCGGCTTGAGCGGGAACACTTCCCGAATCAGCTTCACCAGCTTCTCGTCGGCAATCAGGCCGGTGCCGAAGGTATCAACCGAGACGTCGGTCGGCTCGGCCCGGCCGATGACGTACGCCAGCCGCACGACGATTTCCTGGCACAGGCCCGCGGCCACGCAGTTCTTGGCAACGTACCGCGCCATGTAGGTGGCCGAGCGGTCAACCTTGCTCGGGTCCTTGCCCGAGAACGCGCCGCCGCCGTGAGGAATCCGACCGCCATAGGTGTCGACGATTATCTTCCGTCCGGTCATGCCGGTGTCGGACTGAGGCCCGCCGACCTCGAACTTGCCGGTCTCGTTTACGTAGAACTTGGTATTCCGGTCGATGTACTGGGCCGGGACCACGTGCCGCGCCACGGTGTCAATCAGTTCCTGTCGTGCCGCCTTGGTGATGCGGTCCCCGGTCTTGTCGAGAATCGTCTTGTCGTGCTGGGCCGCGAGCACCACGCTGTCCACCCGCACCGGCACGCCGTTGTCGTACTCGACCGTAACCTGGGACTTGCCGTCCGGCCGCAGGTACGGCAGGGTGCCATGCTTGCGCACGTAGGCGAGACGCTGGGCCAGCTTGTGGGAAAGCACCATCGGCAGCGGCATCAGTTCGTCGGTCTCCTTGCAGGCGTAGCCGAACATCACGCCCTGGTCCCCGGCTCCGCCGGTATCAACGCCCTGCTTGATATCGGGCGACTGTTTGCCGATGGCATTCAGCACCGCGCAGCTCTCGGAACTCAACCCGCTCTCAGCCGTGACGTACCCGATGTCGCGGAGCACGCCCCGCACCAGCTTCGGCAGGTCAACCCACGCGTGGGTCGTAATCTCGCCGCCGACCAGCACCATGCCGACCGTGACAAACGACTCGCAGGCGACCCGGCCGTGCGGGTCCTGGCGCAGGACTTCGTCCAGCACCGCATCAGAAATGCGGTCGCAGACTTTGTCCGGGTGGCCTTCGGTTACCGACTCAGAAGTGAAAGTTGTCCGCATCAGACCAGTCCTCCTCTAAACAAACGTTTCAACATGATAGTCTTTCCCGCGCTTCCTCACGCAGCACCGATAGTAGAACTTCCTCGGCTCGCGCAGCACCAGCTTCTCAAGCATCAGCCGGTCGCTCGGAATCACCTCGTCCCAGTGCTCCTCAAGATACTCAAGCGGGACCCAGCGCAGGGCTCCTTCAACTGAGCGCCGGAACCGCACCGACCTGGAGAAAAGGTCGCACACCAGCAGCAGGTAGTGCATCTTCAGCCGGTCACCATGATACAGCTTTTCGGTCACCACCCCGCACAGACCACGGAAGGCGGTGGAAAGCCCGGTCTCCTCCAGCACCTCGCGCTTCACTGCTTCGTCGAGGTGTTCGCCGTAGTGAATCTTACCACCGGGCAGGCCCCACAGCCCGACAAACGGCGGCTTCTCGCGCTTGATGAGCAGGATGCCGCGCACGCTCTGCACCGCGGCCACCGCGACCGGCAGGGCCTTTTCCGGAACCTTCGGGCTCAAGACGTGAATGATAGCCGGTCAGCCGCCCGAGGTCAAATCAGGCAAGGAGAAATCTCAAGCACCAAACTCCAAATCCCAAACAAGCTCCAAGGTCTCAATGACACAAACCCGGGGCCGGCCGCGGCCGAGGTTTGGAGCTTGGAGCATTGTGATTTGTTTGGGATTTGTGATTTGGGATTTGGTGC
>CAIVTL010000351.1 GCA_903908785.1 Caldifarciminota bacterium
ATTCCCTGCCACTGGTAGTGGATGTGGCTCTCGGTCAGCACGGTCTGGAGTTGGGCGGTCACCGAGCCGGAACTGGTGTTATTCACCTTGATGGTCAGGGTGCCGGTGCGGGCGGTCGTGTCGTAGGTGATGGAAAGCGCGATGGTCAGCGGGCTGGACACGGTGATGCGGGTCTTGTAGTAGTCGTGATAGGTCGGGTACATGGTGCCCGTGTGCTCGCCGCCGACAACCTTGTTGATGCCATCCAGCACCACGGTCGGGTAGCCACTAATCGAGTAGTAGCTCAACCGGGCCGCGGAGTTGGCCGTGTAAAACGGGTCACTCGACGAAGCGTGGTACGCAATAGGTACAACCGAGTCGTACGAACGGAAGTCGAGTTCCTCGATTCCGCGCGCCGCGCCCGGGCAGTACTGACACCAGGTCGCGGTGACATCCTCAATCACCATCACCCGCTGACTGGCCGAGAGCGTCAGCGGGACGAGCAGAGCCAGTACGAGTATTGACAGACTCTTCATTCAGACCTCCTGTTTCTCTCACGTTTGGCGGACATCGCGGGCAGCGCCGGTGACAGGCACCGGCGTCCCGCTGCATGGACGAATGGGCCTAGACCAGGCCCATGCAAGACAGTCATATCTGGGACGCGAAGCGGTGGATCGTCTCCGGGTCGCCGAATTTGACGCCCAGCGCCACCGCCACAACGCCAACGACTGCAATCACAACGAACGCTATCTTCCGACTCATCTCGGCCAGGTTCTCCTTTCGTACGACTTGTCTTTGTGGAAGCGACCGCGTGGGGAAACGAGGGTGTGATTCGGGTCCGGAGACATCCTGTCTCCCATTGCTTCGTAAGTCACGAGTTCCACCTCCGGCCCAGCAGCAACAGACACGTCACTCCGTTCACGGCCGCGCTCCGTTCCCGGCGCTCAGCGCCGCGCCGATGGCGCCGACAATCTGCGGCTCATCCGGCACGAGCAGGGGCACGCCCAGCCGCCGTTCCAGTAGCGCGCGGATGCAGGGATTGCGTGCGACGCCGCCGGTCAGGACGACCGGCGATTCGACCCCGACCCGGCCGACCAGCGCCAGCAGCCGGCTGACGATGGACTCGTGCAGGCCCAGCGCGATGCTCTGCTTGCTCTCTCCGCCGGCGATAAGTGAGATGACTTCGGACTCGGAGAAGACTGTGCACATGGAGTTGATAGCCACTGATGTCGGGGCGGCGAGTGCGGCCTGCCCGAATTCCGGCAGCGTGTAACCGAGAGTGACCGCCATCACCTCGAGGAAACGACCGGTGCCGGCGGCGCACCGGTCGTTCATCTCGAAGTTGACCTGCCGGCCCGATTCGACCCGGATGACCTTGGAGTCCTGGCCGCCGATGTCGATGACGGTTCGGCAGACGGGAAAGAGCCGGCTGGCTCCCAACGCGTGCGCCTTGATTTCAGTGATGACCGGGAATCCGAGCCGCTCGCGCGCGAGGTGCCGGCCGTAGCCGGTGGCGACGACCGTGTCGGCCCGACACCCATCGAGCAGTTCCCGCGCCCGCGCCAGCGGGTCCGTGCCGGTGTCGACGACGCGCGAATGCACCAGCCGGCCGTCCTCAAGCACGGCCACCTTCGTCGTCCGCGAGCCGATGTCGATGCCGGCAGTGCGCGTCATCTATCTACAGGGTCATACAGTCGTGCCCGGTGAATCGTGCACGATGTCGAAGACCTCGACGCCCTCAAGCGGTTTCGGCGCTATCACGCCGAGTTCGGCGGCGGACGAGCGTTTGCCGAGTAGCGAGCCCAGCACGAGCCCGACGAGCGAGCCGACCATGCCGACGATGATGTAGCCGAGGTAGGTGCTCGCCATCCAGGCCGGTTTGTACACGTGGTTCCAGACGTGGTATTCGAGGATGTAGAACCCGACGTTCCCCACGAAACCGAGAATCACGGCGAGGAGCACGCCCAGCCGGTTGGCTTTCTTCCAGTACACGGCGAATGCCGGGATGGCAATCGAGGCCGTCAGCACTCCTGATGACAACACATAGACGTCCATCAGGGAAGTGGAGTTTATCGCGTAAACCAGGGCCAGCAGGCAGGCAAGAACCTGGATGGGACGCGACCACCGCAGAGCCGATTCTTTGCTCGCTTTCTTCATCAGGCGCGGCTGGATGAAGTCGTACATCAGGGGCAGGGCCGTGACATTGGCGAAGTTGGCAAGCGTGGACATCTGCGTGGCCAGGATGCCGACAAGCATCAGGACCTGCGCCCAGATGGGGAAGTACTTGAGGATTATCGCCGAGATGATGCCGGTCGCATCCTTGCCGATGGCCGCCGCGCTCGACGCGACTCCGGGCGGGAACAGCACCAGCGCATTGAAGGCAGTCCACAGGGGAAACGCGAGGACGAAGATCCAGACCAGCACGAGAGCCGTCCAGGCCATCCGGTAGCCTTGTTTCAGGGTCTTGGCTCCCTGGATTCGCAGAAGCAGGTCCTGCTCTATCATCCAGCCGGGCATGAACGCGAACAGCAGGATGATGGGCAGGGAGATGCCGCAGGCGAACAGGCGGAACATCGAGCCCGCACCGTAGTTGGGCGTTGCCGTATTCGCCAACGCGGCCAGGACATGCCCGCCGGTCAGGGCATGGGCGGCGGCGTAACCGACGACGGCCAGGATGGCGACAAACAGCGCCATCATCGAGAACTGCAGCACGTCGGTCGTCACGTCCGCACGGAAGCCCCCGAGGCCGATGTACACCAGCACGGGGAACATGAAGACGACCATCGCCATCACTGGCGATATCCTCAGAAACGGCGCGGCGAGCTGGCCGAGCATGTAGGTTTCGGCCCCGGTCCAGGAAACGAACACGAATATCGAGCAGAACGCGACCAACGTTCGAGTCGAGGGCCCGAACCGCTTCTCCAGCGCCTCGGGCAGCGAGATGTTGGGCAGGCGACGGACATACGGCACCATCCAGATGATGATGGGCATCAGGATAAACCAGGGCAGGAACAGCATCCACACACCGGAGAGGCCCATCTGGTAGACCATGGAAATCCCATACCCTATCCAGCCCAGCATCAGCCAGCCGGCGCTGAGCGAAACGCCCAGCATCCACCCGGGCAGCTCCCGGCTGCCGATCCAGTAGTCGGCAATCCGGCGGCCCGCGGTGCTGTGGCGCTTCACTCCCCAACTGATGACGCCCAGGATGATGCAGACCACGGAATACAGGATGGCGGCAATCCAGAATACCATCGTGGTGTGCATCACTTGCTCCCGGGCGTGTAGAAGAAGTTGAGCGTCAACCCGCCCCAGAAGTTGTTCTTCTGCCCTTCGGTGCCGACGCCCAGCAGTTGCGCGTAACCGAGGTTGCCGGTTACGGTCATGAACTTGCCGCAGCAACCGGGTGGCGTCCATGCGACATTCAACCCGCCGGTCAGGTCGGTAAGGGCGGACTTATCGGTCATGTAGTAGTATTCGTTGTGCTTCTCCGTGCCCCAGCCTAGCGACAGCGCCAGCGTTCCTGTGACCGGGCCAAAGGTCAGTGACCGTGACAGGCTCGGTGAAACGTACAGTCCCTTAACCTCAATCAGGTCCAGGTTGGCGGCGATGCCGGCCTGTAGGACTTTCAGGTCGGCCTTGGCCTTCAGGTAGGCCTCGCCCGTTGCCGGGTAGGCGCCGGCGTATCCCGGGTAGATGTAGTGGCCGTAGCCGAGCGTGCCGGTCACCGGTCCGAACGCACGGGCGTACTCAAGGTACAGGTCTAGGTCAGTCACATGGAACGCTTCACTGTCCGGTTTTGAGTTGGTCAGATCCATCGAAGCCCAACCGGTCAAGGTTATCCCATTCCACGTCACCCAGACGTCCGGCCACAGCACCGGCTCGGGGTTGGACACGGCTCCGCGCCAGACGTACTTGCTCTGGACGCCGAGGTCGGCGCCGATTGTCGGCAGCACGGCCGCGCCGGCCGTCTGCGCGAGCAGCAGCGCTGCCACAACAGCGGCTCCACATACTCGGTTCATGTCTTGCCTCCTTTGGTCTTTCACGGACACTCTGTCGGTTGCATTCTCTCTATTCACTTCAGCCCAGTTGCTCCATGAACGCCTCGATGCGCGTTCGGAGCTGGCCTGAGTCCTCTTCGGAGTAGTCGGTCACAATCTTGAGCGACGGGATGCCAGCCGCCTTGAGCGCAGCATCAACCCGAATCGCCTCGACGTTGTAGGTGTGGCAGTACTGCAGGACGTACTGCACCACGCCGTCGACCTTGAAGTCTCGCGCCAGCCGCTTCACGTCGTCCAGCCGCTCGTTGTTCGGGGTGAAGCAGGAGCAGTTTATCTTTAGGTAGCGGTCGGCAATCGCGGCCAACTGCGCGTCTAGGTCTTGCGCGGCATCGCCTACCAGGTTCTCAAAGTACCGCGTTCCGGTGCACGACTCGTCAACCACGATGGCGGCGCCCGCCGCCTCGATGAGGTGATGCACCTTCCAGTTCCCCATCACCGACGGGCAGCCCGAAACCATGATACGCTTCGTGCCCTTCGCAAACGGCGAGACGCCGGCCGCGGCCCGCTGCTCCAACTCGGCGTTCAGGATGTTCAAGTGCTCGGTGAACCGCACCGGCTCGTCGTTCAGCGCGCCCTGCATCACGGTCAGCGCGTCCAGCCCGCTCAGGGGCGGCGGGTCGGCCTTGCGCAGCTCGGTCAGGCGCTGCAGGGCCCAGCGCTTGTCGTTCATTACCCGGACCGATTCGGCCAGCCGCTCTATCGTGACCTTCTTCCCGGTGAGTTGCTCCATCTTGTCCCTGAACTCACGCACGGACCTGCGCCAGAGTTCGACGTCGACGGCCTCTTTCTTCTGCGGCACCTCCATCACGTGGAACGTGTCGTCGGCGATGATTTCCCACGTCTTCTTCTTTACGTCGCAGGTCGTCTCGCCGACCATGTAGTCGAGAATTGGCCCGTATGGGCATATCTTCGCGAACGCCATGCCCAGCGTCGACTTCACCAGCGGGCAGATGTCGCGCGGGAACGTCTTCTCCGCGTATGGCACCGTGAACTGCGAACCGCCGCACAGGGCGATGGGTATCGCGTCTACGGCCAGCGCAATCTCCTCGGGAACGTACACACAGAAAGTGCCGACGACCTTGCGCCCGGCCTTGCGCGCCTCCACCAACTCGGCGATGCGGCCGCCGTGCGCGCCGTGCAGTACACCATCGAAGTACGCCATCGTTTTCGGGCGGTTCTGCTGCGCGCCGATGGTACGCTGGAACGACCGCTCAGTGGCCCGCGACAGCTCGTCGTGCAGCGCCACGTCGAGCCCGAGTTCCTTCAGCAACCGATTATGCTCAGACAAGCTTTCCTCGCTTCTTCTGACCGCGTGCCGGATCCGCGACCCAGAACACAGTGTACGGACCGCAGCGTGCGGGCGACACGCGCCTCGGTGCCGCCCGCACGTGTGACACTCAGCCCTGGGTTTGGTTGTGCGTCATTTCTGCGCGATGTAGAATCCCCGGCCGACCTTGTGCGCGTAGGCGGCCGCACGCCAGTCGGTCACGAGCTTCTCGGCAAACGCGTAGATGTCCGGGCCGTTGGCCTTGATGATTCCATCCTTGGCGTCTTTGGTGACGGTGCGGACGTAGTCGTCCCAGCAGCGGGCGTATGCCTCGGTTTCGTCCTTGGCGTCCAGGACCTTGAACCCGACCTTCTTCATCGCCTCCTGCCAGCCGGTGAAGCTCTGCATACTCGGGAAGGCCATCATCTCCATCAACGCCTTGAGTTCGGCGTCGGCGATTTGCCCGGTGACAATCCAATCGGTGAAACCCAGCTTCCCGCCCGGCTTCAGCACGCGGAACGCCTCGGCAATGAGCTTGTCCTTGTCGAGCACATGGCACCACGCTTCCTGGCCCCAGATGATGTCGAACGTCTCGGCCGGGAACGGCATGTCCATCGCGTTGCCGCGGACGAACAGAATCGACTTATCGAGCCCGGCGGCCTTGGTGCGCTTGTTGGCTTCTTCGTTGTAGGCATCGGTGAAGTCGAGCCCGGTAACCCTGACGCCATAGTCCTTCGCAATGTGACGTGCCGGTGCGCCGAGTGCGCTGGCCACATCAAGCACGTGCATTCCCGGCTTGAGCCCGAGTGACTTCGCCAGTACTTCGGTGGTCTGCTTGCCGCCTGAGTGGATTTCCTCAGTCATGCAAAGCTCCCACAACGACCCAGCCGGGCCGCTGTAGAATCCCTGTACGTCGCTTTCTTTGAAATCGGTCCTCTTAAGCATCATGCCTCCTCAGGCATAGGTCCTGTCGGCCCTGTCGGGCCTATTCTGCGATTTCCGGCCGGCAAACTGCCGGCACAAAGCCGGTCAGTCATGCCGCTTGTCTAGTTAGGTTTGTGTTTGGATTTCGGGAACTGCAAACTGCAAACTGCAAACTGGGGACTGCCTTGGTGTCGTCCGGTCTCCGAGGCGCACGGCCCCGGGAAAAATCCCGAGTCACGGCACGCGCCTCCGGCGCATCTGGACAGACTTATCAACAGTCACTGATACGATGATAAGCCCTGCCCCGGCCTTGTCAAATCCCGCGCACTGCGCCTAGCGGCTCAGGAAGAAAACCGCGAGGGCAGCGCAGACCAGACCGAGGATGTGCGTGACCGTTACCCGTTCCTTGAGGAAGATGAACCCGAGCACGGCCGGAATCAGTATGTACATGCCCGACAAAGGCACGACTACCGACGCCGGGCCACGCCGGAGGGCAACGAAGAAAAACACCAGCGCGAGACCATAGGCGAGACCGGCCCCGAGCGCCATCGGGTGCGGCCGCGTCCACTTGCCGGTGCTGTCCGTAAGCGCGAACACGGCAACCGGCACGACCGTGGCGATGGTGCTCCAGAATGCCAGCCCTTGGGGAGATACGCTATTCGAGATGGTCTTGGCAAAGAAGCCCCATGTCCCCCACAGCACGAGCGCAAACACCGACAGCAACCGGTAGTCCATGACGTGATGTTAGGGCGGCCGAACGCGAAAGTCAAACGCCGGAGGTGACGCGAGACTGGCAAACGTCCCGCACTGCCGTGCTTGACTGGTTATGGGCATATGCCTATAATTGAACGACACTGAACAAACCATGCCTCGACCAACTAACTGCCGCAGGATTACCGGGAAGCCCGGTGCCTGCATGTTCAGACCGGCCGGCGTGCCGGCGTGCCGGCTGGAGTGGTTGAACCTGACGCTGGACGAGTTTGAAGC
>CAIVTL010000352.1 GCA_903908785.1 Caldifarciminota bacterium
ATTTCCTCTTTGGGGCTTGACTGGTCATTGGGAATTGGCACTTGGTCATTCCAGCACCACTACTCATTGTAGCCGTCTGGGTGCTGACGATGCCATTCCCACGCATCGGCAATCATCTGTTCGAGGTTCTTCTCCGGCTTCCAGCCGAGCTCTCGGCGTATCTTCTCCGACGACGCGGTAAGCGTCGGCGGGTCGCCGGCACGGCGCGGCCCGAGTTTCAACGGTATCTTGCGGCCGACGACCTTTTCGGCGGTCGCGAACACTTCGCGATTCGAGTAGCCGTTCTCGCTGCCGAGGTTGTAGATGACGTCGCGGTCCTCGATTGTTTTCATTGCCAGCAGGTGGGCGCGGGCAAGGTCGTGGACGTGGATATAGTCGCGGACGTTCGTGCCGTCCCTGGTCGGGTAGTCGGTGCCGAAGAGCTCGAAGATTCTGGACTTTGGACTATCGGCCATGGACTTTTGACCCTCGGGCAGGACGGTCCTAAGGATGTCGGGGATGAGATGGGTTTCGGGGCGGTGGTCTTCACCGAGCCCCGAATACGCGCCGGCGACGTTGAAGTAGCGCAGCGCGGCGTAGTGGAATCCGTGGGTCTGTGCCGAATCGGCCAGGCGGCCCTCGAATGCCAACTTGGTCTCGCCGTACGGGTTGATGGGCTTGCGCGGCGCGTCTTCGGAAATCGGTACCCGGTCCGGCGCGCCGTAGACTGCCGCGCTTGAGGAGAAGACGAAGCGTTTGACCCGGTGGCGACCGGCCGCTTCAAGCAGGTTCGCGCCGCGGGTCACGTTGTTGTCGAAGTAGAGGTCGGGCTTCGCGACCGACTCGCCGACCTGCGACAGGCCCGCGAAGTGCATCACGCACTGGGGCCGCGCGGCGACGAACGCCTGTTCCAGCGCCGCGAAGTCGCCAAGGTCGCCAACCACAAGCCGTGCCGGAGCGGACACGGCGGCGCGGTGCCCGCGGGAGAGATTATCAAAGACCGTGACGTCGTGGCCGGTCTCAATCAGCACCTTGGTCATCACGCTGCCGATATAGCCGGCGCCGCCGGTAACAAGAACTCTCATCGGCCAACTATAGCACAGGGGTTCTGGGGGTCAAGGGTTCGGGGGTTCAGGTCAGAACAGAATCGCGGCCGAAGTCAGAAGCCTGCCCTGAGCGAGCGTAGCGAGCCGAATGGGTCAGATATCAGAATAGTGAATTCAGAAGTGCGGACCGGAGCGAACTCCGGTCGACTCAGTCTGACGGTGTGCGGTTCACGGGATACGGTGTGCGGTTCAGAAGTTCCGGAAGAAGCGGTGGTCGGGCTCGAAGGATTCCAGCTTGAGGAACGCGGCGATTTCCGGGCGGTTGGCAATGGCCGATGTGACGACGCCAAATGGCGCGCCGCGCAGCCAGTGCCACTTGGCCGCGACAACCCGGTGCACCCACTTGAAGAACCCGGGCCTGGTCGACGAGTGAACCGGCAACTCCTTGTACTTGCGGTGACTCATCATGAACCGCATCACCTTCTGCTTGGACGGCCAGGACCGGTCGTGCAGGAGCATCACGCCACCGGGCCGGAGCATCTTGTCGAGGTAGAAGAAGTCGAGCAACGTATAGTCGAACGTGTGCCAGCCGTCGATGAACGCAAGGTCCAGCACAACGCCTCTCTCAAGCAGCTTCGGCAGCATCAGATGAGACGGGCCTTCGAGCAACTCGAAGACGGAATCGAGCCCGGCGCGTTTCAGGCTCGCCAGCGCCGCGCCACCGTGGACCGTGTTCTGCTCCGGGTCTACGCCGTAGTGGCGCACGCCCTCCGGGATTGGCGATTGACGATTGCCCGGGCTCCTTGGAATCTGTGGAATCTGCGTAATCTGCGGATGGTTTTGCTTCCGTGAGCGCCTCGCAGATGGCAAGAGTGGAGAGACCGAAGGCAACTCCGGTCTCTAGCGTCGTCTTCGCTTTCACGAACCTGACCATCTCCTGCAGGATGAGCGCGTCCTCGCGCGGCACTGCGCCGGTCACCGTGCGCTCCTTGCCCGCGAGGTCAACGCACTTGCCGGTGCGGTAGATGTCTTCGAGAACGGGATTCACTCTGCCTTCAGTATAGACGCCCGCTCCGGTTTGTCCACACGTCGCCGGTGGAACTGCTTGATGCGTGCCGGTTCCAGACTAGAATCTGCCGATGCCCGCAGCGGAAACCTCAAAGAATACGGTTAGCGTCCCCAGATTATCTGAGATTGCGCGGGTGTTTGCCAAGGTCGGCACCATCGGGTTCGGCGGCGGGGTGGGGATGCTTGCGCTTATTCGGCAGGAGATTGTCGAGCGGCGGCGGTGGGTTGATGATGCGCAGTTGAGCGTCGCGGTGGCGATGGGGCAGATGCTGCCGGGGCCGTTTGTGTCCAACTACGCTGAGTACATCGGGTACGAATTGCGGGGAATGAAGGGTATGGTTGTGGCAGTGATTGCGCTGCTAGCGCCCTGTTTCGTGCTGATGTGCGGGCTGAGCTTCCTCTATTTCCAGTTCGGCAGCGTGCCGCTGGTGACGAAGCTGTTCGCCGGGGTGCAGCCGGTGGTTGTCGGAATCCTGGCCTGGGCGACGTGGCAAATCGGCAAGGCGAATGTCAGGAACTGGCGAGCGGGCATCATCGGCGTGATAGCAGCGGTCGCGCTGTTCTTCAAGTTCGACGTGCTGTTGGTCGTGATCGCGTGCGGAATCCTTGGAATCCTTGTCAGCGTCAAGGGATTGAGGGATAGAGGGATAAAGGGATCGAGTGGAGGACAAGGAGAGACTGAGGCAGAAGCCAAAAGCCAGGAGTCAAAAGCTAGAGGGCAAAACGGCCCGGAGCGAACGGCGAATGGCGAGAGGCGAATGGCGTTTGTGCCGTGGTTCCTTCCGTTGCTGTTCGTGGCGGTCGCGGTGCCCGGCGTTTGGCAGAAGGCGGGGGAGTTGGCCTACGTGTTCCTGAAAGTGGGCACTGTCATCTTCGGCGGCGGGTTTGCGGCGATACCATTTCTGCAGCACGAGGTAGTTGATGTGCACCATTGGCTCTCGATGCGGGAGTTCATTGACGGCGTGGCGCTGGGCCAGATTACGCCCGGGCCGGTGGCGATTACCGCGGCGTTCATCGGGTACAAGGTGCTGGGGTTCTGGGGTGCGCTGATTGCGGCGCTGGGCACTTTCGTGCCGTCGTTCCTGATGCTCTGGGGCTTGATTAAGGTCTACCGTCGAGTATCATCTAACGCACTGGTGCGGGGATTCCTGTCCGGCGTGATGCCTGCCGTCACCGGCATGTTGCTGGTGTCCACGGTCTTCATTGGCCGGAGTGCGATTATCGGCCCGGCGCAGGTGGTTATTGCGCTGCTGTCCCTGGGTCTGCTGCTCTGGCTCAAGATTGAACCGGTGTGGCTGATACTGGGCGGCGCACTAGTCGGTTTACTAATATAGGAGCAGACGAAGTCAGAAGTGCCGACACGAATCACGGTTCACGGTTTACGGTGCACGGCGCAAGTTTGACTTAGGAGGAGCACGGCATAACATTTCTGTTGTATGATTAACACCGCCCGTCTTGTCCGCTCAATCTTTTCGGTTTCAATCCCGGCAATCATCACCGCCGTCGCGTTTGGCCAGCCCGCGCTGTCGCGGCCGACCGGCAAGTCGGTTTCGGACGTAGGAAACCGCCAAGACCGCCAAGTCGTGGAGCAGACTAAGGGCCCGGAAAGGACCGACCCGCTTCGGCTGGTCAGTTCGAGTCCGAATGGAGTTGTGCTTGAGTTCTCAGCCGACAGCCTCAGCACGGCGAGCACAGATGCCGGGCTCGCGATTTCAGCCCCGGGTTTCGACCGGCTGGCCGAGCAGGGCGAGCCGGACCTGCCGAGCCGGGTAGTTCTCATCGGTGTCCCTCAGAACGGCGGCGTGAGGTTGAGCGTTTCCACTGAAGGCACGGAGACCGTGAACGGCGCGCGGGTCAGGCCCGCGGTCGGGTTTGATGAGCGAGAAGCGAGAGGCGAGAGGCACGAAGCGAGAGTCGAGAGTCGAGAGTCGAGAAGCGGATGGGAACCGGTGGCGGAGATTCTGAGTATTGAGACGCTACGCGGGGTGCGGGTGGCGCGGGTGAGGGTCAGCCCGGCCCAGTACAATTCGGGCACGGGCACTCTCAAACTGCATCACAAGGTGCGGGTGGCGCTGTCGTTCGACCGACCGGCAGTGTCGGTTGACCGGCCGGACCCGATGGACAAGGTCATCGAGCCGATGCTCGCGAACGGCAAGGAAGCGATTAGATGGAAGCTCGACCTGCCGTTGCAGGACACCATCAACTTTTTCGACCGGTCGAACGTCTGGTGCCGGATAAAGACCGAGAGCACCGGCGTGTACCGTATCAACGCGGCCGACCTGAAGGCGGCCGGGTTCGACCCGGCGTCAATCGCGCCCGCGACGATGAAGCTCTACTCAATCGGCCGGTACGCGGTCAACGGGCCATACCCGGACACGATGGTCGAGGTGCCGGTGTACGTGAAGGACAATGGCGACGCGAAGTTCGACAAGGGCGAGTACCTGGCATTCTACGCCGAGGCGCCTTCGTACTGGGACCAGGGCGACACCGCGTGGCATACGAACGTATTCACGAAGAACAACTGCTGGTGGCTGACGTGGGGCGGGGAGAACGGCCGACGGATGGAAACCGCGTCCGGCGCGGGCGCGGTCAGCCCGCTGCCGACCGCCTACAGGCATTTCCGGCTGGAGCCGGACAGCCTCTGTCCGTCCCGGTCCGGCCTGCTCTGGTTGTGGAAGGACCTCGTCAAGACGCAGGGGCAGGAGACGACGATTGCGGTGGAACTCGGCCTGCCGCAGCGCGACACGATTCGTTGGATAAGCGGCCGGTTCTACGGAAAGACCGACCTCCAGGGCTCTCACTACGCCTATGCGCGCCTGTACCTGAACGGCTCGCTGATTGACTCGCTGAAGATTCCCGAGGCGCCGACCACGCCGACCAATCGCCTCGACTTCCTTTTCAACGTCCTGCCGGCGGAGGCAGTCGCCCGGTCGGGCAAGCCGGACAGCTTCGCCGTCGAGCTGTACGGCGATGAAGGGTCGGAGGCCTTCCTCGACTACCTCGAGGTCGGTTACGCCGAGAAGCTGACGGTGACCAAGGCCGAGCCCCAGCTTGAATTCCTCGCTGCCGACGGCGGCCCGACCGAGTTCGGCATCGAGGGCGCGACCGGCGATGCGCTGCTCCTGGACGTCACGGACCCGGATGGCCCCAGGCAAATAACGGAAACCGGCGTGGCCGGCAGCCGCCGGACGTGCCGCCTGGACGTCGCCGGGTTCCGCCGGCTGCGTTGCGCGCTCGTATCCGGGCTACTGGTTCCGAATGAGGTTGTGCGCCGCACCCCGGGCAACCTGCGTAACCCGGCCGAAGCAGGCGACTATTACGTTGTCTGTCCGGATGAGTTCTACCATGCCGCGATGCTGTTCGCCCGGTATCGCGAGGGGAACGTCGCGGGAATCCCGAACGCGCGCGTGCGCGTGGTGAAGCTCTCCGAATTGTATGACGAATACGCGTTCGGTATCGAGGAGCCGGGTGCGATAAAGCGGTTGCTGCAGGCGAAGCGGCCGGCCTACGTACTGCTCGCCGGCGACGGGACGTATGACTATCGGAACATACTGAACCTGCGCGTCGGGCCGACGCTGCCGCCGTATGAACTGGGCTATGACATTGACCCGGAGGTGTACGGCAACACGGCCAGGGCGCTCGATGCATGGTACGCGGACCTGGACGGCAACGGCCAAACGCCGGACCTGATACTGGGTCGAGTTACGGTCCGGAGCGCCATGGAGATGCGGATGTTTCTCGACAAAGTGAGGCGGTACGAAACGCAGCCGCTGGGTTACTGGGCGAAGCGGTATCTCCTGTTGGCGGACGATGAGATTGAGGGCACCTTCGACCGGGAGGACCCGATCAAAGACCACATCCCGAACTGCGAAGAGCAGGCGCAGATTGCCGCCGGGCTGCTTGACCCGGTGAAGGTCTACCTGACCGAGTATTCGCTGACCGCCACGAACCTGAAGGCCGAGGCCAGCAATGAACTTGTCCGGCAACTCAACCTCGGCGCGGTGCTCTGGTGTTTCTTCGGCCACGGCGCCGGGTTCCAGCTTTGTCACGAGCAGGCCCTCCACATCACCAACACGGTTCCGAGCGTCAACAACGGCACGCGCAGCCCGATGGCGTTCTACGGCTCGTGCGGCGTGGGACGGTTTGAGGACACGCGTTACGAGGCCATTGCCGAGGAATTGGTGCGCAGGGATGGGGGCTGCATTGCTACTGTCGCCGCGAGCAAGGCGACCGGGCCGGGCGGGAACGCAACGCTCGCCCGCATCATGTTCCCGCATCTGATTAACCAGCCGGAGGACCCGATCGGGCCGGCGTTCTTCGCTGCTTATACCAACTCGGACATTACCTATCACCTGTTCGGCGACCCGGCGACCGTGCTCAGGATGCCGCGTCGCGGCGCGGCCACCGTGGTCCGGCCCGACACTTTCCATCCGGGCGGGCGGAACGAGTTTGAGGTCGCCGATACCGTGAACCGGAAGGGGCTGTATGAGGTCTCGGCGCGCGAGGCGGTCTGGCATCGTGAGTATCACTCGGAATACACAAATGGCGGCAAATTCACGACGACCTATAACCTTCCCGGGTACGAAATCCACCGCGCGGCCGGGTCTTTTGATTCAAGCCGGGTTCTCGGGTCGTTTATCGTGCCCAGGATTCAGTACCCGGAAACGACCGATGTCCCGAACGGACGCTACATCCGCGTTTCCGGTTCAGGCCACGTGAGCCTGCTCAGCTACGACGGTTCAGCCGGTCGTTCTTCCGAGTACGATTCGATTTGGCTGTCTACCGCGTGGGACACGACCTCGGACCACGAGCCGCCGAACGTGAGCCTATACGCGGACGGTATCAGGCTGGTGCCGGGTGACACGACTCGCGTACCGCGCAGCTTCGAGCTGGTCGGCCGGTTGAGCGACGCGTCGGGCATTTTCCTCGTGCCGAACATGGACCCGGCAATCCAGGACGTGGTGCTGAGCCTGAAGGTTGCGGGCGCGAAGATACCGCTCGCCGGTTTCTTCCGGTACGACAAGAACTCAACCGTGAGCGGCCGCTTCACGTATCCGCTCGAACTGGAGAACGCGTTCGATTCGGTTACGGTCGTGGCATCGGATAACCTGGTCGACCCGACCAGCCCCGGCCAGAACCGCACGCGCCTGACGGTGCTGCTTGAGACGCAGCTCGACGACGCGCTAAAACTGACCGGTTGCCTCGTGTATCCTAACCCGACCCGCGGCGCCGCCAAGTTTACGTTCAACCTCACCCGGGCCGCGATGGTCTCGGTGAAGATATACACGATTGCCGGCCGGCTGGTGCGTATGCTGGCGTCGGCGCCCTGCGGGTTCGACTACAACCAGCTTGAATGGGACGGCCTGGACAAAGACGGGCAGCCGCTCGCGAACGGCGTGTACCTGTACAAACTGGATGCGCGGGCGACCGAGTCATCGGGCGGCGGCCAGTCGGCCTCGGCCTCGTTCCGGGACAAGTTCATCATCTACAGGTAGTGGTCGAGAGGTCAAGTAGTCTAGTGGTCGAGTGAAAGTGGGATGCGATCTGCTGCCTTGTCACTGGAATACTAGACCACTGGATCACTAGCCCACGGCCTTTCTTGACCCCAGCCTGTCTTCCGCTATAGTTACTGCCGTGGAACGGCTCCAGGTACTGGTTGCACTGAAGCGCCGCAACAGGTTTTTTAACCTGTCCGTTCCTGCATACGCCATCTATCTCGGAATCGCCGGGGTGGTGGCGGTTCTTGTTCTCGGGTCGTTGCTCGGGTCATTCGCGGTGTCGCGCCTGACCGACCACGGGCGTCTCGGCAAGCTTGCGCGCGAGAACACGACCCTGAAGGCGCAGGTCGCATCCTACGCCGCGGCGATGGACACGTTCCGCCAATTCCTCGCCAAGGCCGAGCAGATGGACAACAAGCTGCGGGCATCTATCAACCTGCCTCTGATACCCGGCGACATCCGGCTTATGGGCATCGGCGGGAGCCAGCCGCCCAGCCCGGAACCCGGAGTCGACGCGATGCTCCGGCGGTTGCGGTTCGAGCAGCAGTCCATGGCGGAAATAGAGGGTGCGGTCAAGCAGCAGGAATCCCGGCTCACGAACATGCCGTCAATCTGGCCGGTGCAGGGCTGGGTTACGTCCGGTTATGGATACCGTCGCGACCCGTTCACCGGCGCGCGGACCCTGCATCCCGGCCTGGACATCGTCGCGCCCGCCGGCACGCCGGTCGAGGCGACCGCGGCCGGACACGTCACCTATGCCGGCTGGAAGAGCGGCTGGGGCCGATGTGTTGAGATAGACCACGGCGGCGGCATCCGGACGTTCTACGGCCACTGTCGTTCGCTCAAGGTGAGCGTCGGCGACAACGTGTTCCGGGGCGACGAGATAGCGACGGTCGGCAGCTCAGGCCGCTCGACCGGCACGCACCTGCATTACGGCGTTCTCGCCGGCGGTTCCTGGACCAACCCCGGCAACTACATCCTTACGCAACTCAGCGCCAACTAGGCGCTGCTTCCGCAACAATACAACCGGCAGCTCCTCGGCGCGGGTGGTTCCGTGGTTTCGGTACTCGATGCAGACCGCGTAGATGCCGGTCGGCGCTTGCGTACCGGAAGAACTGAGTCCATTCCAGCACACGACGCCGCGTTGGTCCGGCGGCCGGCCGGAGAAGAGCGTTGCTACCTGCCTCCCGCCGAGGTTGTAGACCATCACCTTCAGCGTTCCTTTGGCCTCGGGCAGGCGATACAGAACAGCAAGGCTCTCCTCGAACCCGTCGCCGTCCGGGCTGAAGCTCGACAGGTTCAGGTCGAACATCCGGTCCGACCCGCCCGGCATGATGGTCAGGCGCATGAAGTCATTGGCTGCGTCATCGTCAGAGCCGACCAGCCGCGCGCAGAGGTCGGTCTTCACGTTCGGGCAAGTGAGGCGGACGGTGAGTGTCTCGTCCTGTCCCCGCTGCAGGGGGTGGCCGGCGAGCACGGTGTCGTACTCGCCAACGTCGGGCGCGGCGTCACCATTGCGGTCGATGAATACGGCGACACTCCACGCGTCGGCGACCCGGAAGCCCGAGTTCGCGACGTTGATTGCCGCGAACAGTGGTTCGCCGGGCTTCGTGGTAGTCGAGTCCGTCAGGGCGACGCCGGTCACGGCGAGGTCGAGGAACGTCGTGCTGCTGTTGTCAGCGCCGGGAGTGCATCCGGCTGTGTCTCGGCAGGCCATCCAGTTTGAGGCGGTGTCCGGGTCAAGTACGACGATGCGCTCCCACGAAATCCCGTCGCCCGGGTCACAGGGAATCGAATCGGTCGTGTCGGCGGGAGTGCCGAAGGTGCTGGTGTCGCCGTATGGTGAGCACAGCGTCACCGGGTCAGTCGCTGCCAGGCCATTTCCGATGGTGGTGTTGGCGACCGTGAGAACGAGCGTGCTGTCGCCTAAGTGATACGGCATGACGAAGCCGCCGGTCGGGGCCGGGTCGGTATACTCGGGGTCAAGCACGACTGCATAGCAGCCGGGGTTGAGCCATGAGTAGTTGATGATGAGCGCTGGGTTGGTACCGAGCAGCGAGGAATCAGTCCAGGCGGTCAACACGTCTACCGCATCCCCGTCGTCCAGATGCCAGCCCTGGAGGTCAACTGCCTCGGTGCTATCCGCGTTGTACAGCTCGACGAACTCGTTCCGGTCCTCGGGCATATGCGCGCCGGAGGTCCCGGCCGGGTTGGCCATGACTTTCTACAATCACCGATAACTGCATGGAACCGGCAAAAATAATGACCGACAATAATGAAAGTCCTACCGAAAGTTCGTAGCTGATAATC
>CAIVTL010000353.1 GCA_903908785.1 Caldifarciminota bacterium
CCACAGATTCTTCTCCGGGTTCTCCATCTGTAATCTGCGTAATCCGTGTAATCTGTGGATTTCCGGTGCGAGATGTCCCTTCCGGATTCCCATCCGTAGATTCGGCTGTTCGCTCTCCGGGCTCTCCATCCGTAATCTGTGTAATCTGTGGATTTCCGATTCCTAGCTCGGCCCGCAGCAGCTCCATGTTGCCGAGGTAGCTGTGCGCAGGGGTGCAGCCGAGGGCGAACTCGGCGTCGGGCTCGGTCGAAAGCAGGAGGACGGCGTGGGCATCGAACTCGGTGCCTTCGGTGACAATGATGAGGTTGCGGGGTAGCAATGTCGATGCCGGCTGGTCGGATTGGCCCGGGGTTTTCCGGGTCGGGACCGACACAGTCTCAATGTGAGATACCGAGCGTTGGAGCAGCGGGTCGAACCGGCGCAGGGATGCGATGCTGTCCCCGAGGAACTCCACCCGGGTCGGCGTCTCGGTCCCTTCGGGAAAGATGTCGGCAATGCCACCGCGCGTGGCATACTCGCCCGGCTCAGTCACAAGGTCGGTGCGTTCGTACCCGTTTTCTTCGAGCCACTCGACCAGCGCAGTCAGCTCCATTTGCTGGTTCAGCGCAAGGGCAAGAGGACCGTCCCAAGAGAGCGATGAACGCTGAGCGATGAGCGCTGAATCCTTCCCCTCGGCCCCCGCCCCTCGTCCCTCGCCCCACACCGGTGCCGGGCGGTTCAGGCTCTCCGCTGAAGCGACGATGACCGCGGGTCCGGAACCTACCGCAGCGAGTTGGGCAGGCAGGCGCGGCGAGTCGGGCTCGAAAAGGAGCAGGTCGAGGTCCGGAGCGAGAACCGACAGGTCAAGGTGCAGAGCGCGCGCTGTGTGCGCGTCGTCGGGAATCAGGACTACGGTGCGCCCGAGCTGCTGCGCAAGGGCAGCGGCCAGCATCGAACGCGCCGCGCCGACCACACCCGATACGCCGGTATGCGCGCCGGCCGCCAGGCGTTCAGCCAGCGTCGGCAGGGCTTCGGACTTGGAGAAACGTTCGAGGAGTTCGTGCATTAGGCTGATCGGGACACCGAAATCTTACCACAAAGACACAAAGACACAAAGGGTTCGGGCAATCGGAACTCGCCAATCGGGAATCGAGAATTCCTCAGGCTTCCTTCGTGACGGGTGATGATACTTTGATTCTACGTTCGGTCAAGCACCGAGGACGGAGGTAGAGGTAGCAGACAGCCGTCGACTATCGGATGGCAACAGGAGAGACCAGTGAGTCGGCCCGGCGGGGTTCCGTCCTATGCCCCCGTTGACCCCACCTGCCTCGTCAGCGCCTTGACGTCTTTCTTCAGTTCACCAATCGCCTCTAAGATGTCTTCCTGCGTCTCCGGTTCCTCGGCGTGGTACTGCAGATACCGCTCGGTTCCCTTACCGAAGCGCCCCTTCTGTCCATTCTGTGGAGGTTCAGCCACCTCAAGGCAGATACCCTCCAAGGCATTCAGAATCTGCTCCCGTGACCCGGCTCTCGTCCCGGCGCGATTCAGCTTGTTCTTGTTCCTGCCGGTCTTGTTGACTTTGTAGAAGCCAAACCAAGAGAACCTATTCCAGCGACCCCCTAGGTCGTGTGGTTGCATATGCTGGCGGAGCCGCTGGCCCAAAGTCCCCTTCTCACGTCGTCCGCCAACCTGACCTACGTAGACTAACTTGTAGTCCATATAAAGGGCGTAGATTCCGGCTTGCTCCCAGAACTCTACCGGTTTGCGCTTCCCGAGTCGCCCGAGCAACTCACCCTTGTTCCCCCGGCCTTGTCTACCCCAGGAGACGTAGTCCCTATTCCAGTACAGACCCATGTTGCGAATAAACGGTTGAACACCGGACCTTCGTTTCTTGGTCTTTCCATCAGGGGTTTTCATGCTACCTCCTCTGTTTCTCTGGCAGAGCCGATGCCGAGTATGTCAAATCTAGGAGGTATGAAGCGTGGGGGGCGGTGTCCCGTCGCAGCCGTTGGCGGTCATTCCCACGCTGGTAAAAGTGAGCGGTGTCACGGTCGCCCTTCGTTTCAACGCAGAATCCTTTCTGCCAGGTACGCTGGGATTCTCAGCAAGGACTGAAGGATCATCGAGGCTCCGTATCCCTCACCGCCCGCCATGTGTGCGAGCTGCCTGACGATGTCTATCTGCGAACGCAGGGGCAGGTTGAGGAAGTCACCGTAGGACTTGATGCCCAAGGCCGAGCACTTGTCCAAGACGTAGTACTGAAACCCGGCATCGGCATACATCAGTGCCGAGGTGAACTGAGCTCGGTCCCATTGGTCCATCGACTTGATGACGTCATCCAGTACGCGGGC
>CAIVTL010000354.1 GCA_903908785.1 Caldifarciminota bacterium
CTCCGTTTCCTCTTCTCCCTCTCGCCTCTCGACTCTCGATTCTCGTAACTCGTCCGTCCTCGGCTGGCACAAATCCGCCCGCCTCGCCCAAATCATGCAGACCTCCGACCTGTACACAGTCGTGGGCATAGACGACAAGGTCGTGAAGAGTGTCTTTATGACCCCGTTCAAGACCGCGCAGACCGCCCTCGACGCCGCCTTCGCGAAGCTCGGCAAAGACGCAAAGGTCTACGTAATCCCCGACGCCGGCTCAGTCGTACCGGTGCTGACTCCCGCCGCCAAGTAGAACCGCCGGGGACGCCGAGCGCGGCGAGTCAGCTTGACGCAGGCTGAGACAACGGATAGACTCCAAGCGTGAGTTCTCGAATACCGGTTGACCGGCAGCGGATTGCCGAGTTCTGCCGCAAGTTCCACATCCGCAAGCTGTCACTCTTCGGGTCCGTACTCAGGGACGACTTCCGACCCGACTCGGACGTAGACGTGCTGGTGACGTTTGAGCCGGGCCAGGTCATCGGCCTGCGCATCATAGACATCGAAGATGAACTCGCGCAGTTGCTCGGCAGACGAGTGGACCTCGTCAGCGAGAAGTACCTGAACCACCGAATCCGAGACAGAGTTCTGTCCGCCGCTGAGGTCCAATATGCTGAAGGATGACACTGTCTACGTCGGGCATATGCTCGACATGGCGCGGCAGGCCAGAGAACTCGTAGCCGGCAAGACCCGCGCGGACTACGACGCTGAGGTGGCGCTCCGCTTGGCGCTGGCTCATCTGGTGCAGAACACCGGAGAGGCCGCGCGTCGCGTCTCGCCGCAGCTTCAGAAGGCCCACCCGGACATCCCGTGGCGCAACATCGTTGGCATCCGCCACAAAGTCGTCCACGAGTACTTCTACGTTGACTACGACATCATCTGGGACGTGGTCACGAGCGACCTCCCCGCGCTGATGTCCAGACTCGAACAGATTCTGGGACCAAGCTAGCCCGCCTGCTGACCGCCATCCGCCTTCGCGAAGCTCGGCAAAGACGCCAAAGTCTACGTAATCCCCGACGCCGGCTCAGTCGTACCGGTGCTCAGCTAGCGCCGCGCCCAAAGCCGCAAGCCACAGCCTGCAAGCCGTCGGGCAATCTGCAATCGCCAATCGACAATCGGCAGTCGAAGACTCCTCGGAGAGCTCATCAGAAAACTCGCCGGAAAGTTCATCGGAACGCTCGCTGGAACGTTCCTCGTGTCTCCAGCCGTATCTCACGCTGTACGTCTCAGCGTATCCTGACGCGTATACCGCGCTGTATCTTCACCTAAATCTCAACCTCAATCTCAACCTCAACATCAACCTTGACCTTGACCTGAACCTCAACCTCAACCTCAACCTTAATCTTTTCTTGTTCCAGAAGCCGTTCGAGAAGCCGAACCCGTCGTCGTTGCGCTCGTTGTTGGATTTCAGGAACCGTTCATTGTCTGTTCGGGCTGGTATCGCGCCGCGTCCCAAGACGTTCCTCCCAGGGCGACCCCTATATGCGGACTACCTGACTTGCGCCAGGCTCCAACCTGTGGATAATACGGAGGTTATGTTCCAAGACCGCTTCCCGCTATTCCCGCAGTTCTTTTCCCCGTCCCCCCTTCGTCATTCGTCCTTCGGACTTCGTGCTTTTCTCATATGCGCCCTCTGGTACTGACGGCGGCGACCGGCGACGTGCTGGCCTTCATCCGCCGGACCACGTTCCCGCTATCCGTGTATAGGCGAAGCGCGGCGCGGGTTTGGCCGATGGTCAGGGAACTAGTGAACCAGCGCATCAGCCGCTTCGGCGTGCCCGTACACGAAGTCAACATCTACAGACGGTACACGACCGAGATGCTCAAGGCATTCCGCACCGAGACCGGCGAGCCGCTGGCCGTGGCGCTGGAACTCTGCGTGCGCAAATGGGCCAACCTGGGCCTCGCACCGGAACTCCTCCAGCAAATCCTCCGCGACTGCCACCAGAAGTTCCATGCCTGCGGCCACCAACTGCCGCGACGCAGGCCGGTCGCGCCGGAGAAGAAGCCCGGTCCCGGGCTCAGGCGTAGGCGCAAGAAGACCTACGCAGAGGCACTCAGTAAGGGACGCGTCTCGCGTAGTCCTACGGCCACAATCGAAGACCAGTCTACGCACCACGCCAAAGGCATTGCCCAGAACAAGGAAATCAGCGCCAGACTCGCACTTCTGCTCGCCGCCCGCAAGATACCCGGCCAGGAGTTCATCCGCTACAACGCCTTTGCGCAGAAGCTCGGCCGGCTGTCCCGCACGTATGCGGATAAGTCCCTCCACATGGCCGCGGCGGACCTGATTGACCTCTACGAAGCCAAGTCCCTCGACGGTGACACGCTCCGAGCCATCGCCGTTGCCCTCTTCGGCGTCAACGTCAGCCCCTGACCACCGCTCGCAGACTCCGTGAGCCGTCAGCCGCAAGCCGCCAGCCGTCGGCCTCTGACCCGCAGCCTTGACGCGCGTTCCGTCGCCTCAGGAATCTTTTACTATGAGTGCTATATGATTAGGCCGATGCCGGAAGCCGAGATTGACAGAAAAGCTGTCCCGCTTTCAAATGGTAGTAGTAGATGTCCATTAATGACCTACCAACGAAAGGAGACAGCAATGACTGTCGATAGCGTAGCGCAGAAGCGCTCGGTAATCAAGCCCGACACCCTCGTCATCGGTATCGATCTCGCCAAACACACTCACGTCGCCCGGGCCCGGTTCTACGACGGTTCCTACACCCGGCCCGTGAAGGTGCCCAACACCCGTGCCGGTTTCCTCGCCCTCAACGAGCAGATCGGCGCCTGGAAGGCGCGGCCTGATTCCGCCGTCATCGTCGGGGTCGAGTCGACCGGCAGCTACGGCGTCAACCTCGTCCGCTGGCTTGCTGAGCACGGCTGCCGGGTGGTCCTGGTCCCCAGCCTGCACGTCTGCCGGGAGAAGGAGTTGCTCGACAACGGCCGCGGCACGAACGACGGTAAGGACGCCCTCATTATTGCCGACCTGGTTGCCCGGGGGCAGTACCTGGGTTTTGTCGCCCTGTCCGGCGCCTGCATCGAGCTGCGGCCGCTGGTCAGCTTGCGGGCCCGGCTGGTCCGAGAGCAGACCGGCTGGATCAATGCCCTGCACCAGACCGTGGACGTGCTCTTTCCCGAGTTCGAGACGGTCTTCGCCGACCTCAAGCCGCCGAGTGCCCGGCTGGTCCTGGGCCGGTTCGGCACGGTCGCCGCTGCCCAGGCGCACTCCCCGACCGAGATGCGCCGGCTGCTGGCCCGGGACGGTGCGGCCCGGGTGAGCCTGGCCAAGCTCAAGCGGCTGCAGGCGGCCGCCGCCGAGTCGATCGGCCCGCGGCAGGTCAGTGCCGGCCAGGAGCGCAGCCTGCACGAGATGCTTGAGACCCTGGCCACGCTCGCGGGGCGCATCGCCAGCCTCGAGGCGGAAATTGTGCGTCTGCTGGCGCCGCTTGCGGAGGCCGAGTACCTGATGAGCCTGAAAGGAATCGGGGCGATGACGGCCGCCGTCATCATGGCTGAGACGGGCGGACTGTTGCAGTACTCGTGCGCTAGAGCGGTGCAGAAGCTGGCCGGGCTCAATCTCTATCAGAACAGCTCGGGGCAGTATCAGAGTGGCCGGCACATCTCGAAGCGGGGCCGGTCGCAGTTGCGGCGGGCGCTGTACATGGTGGCCGTGCAGAACGCCAAGCACGGCTGGCCGCTACAGCCGTACTATGCCGCGCTGGTCGCGCGGGGCAAGCCG
Organism: Caldifarciminota bacterium; assembly: GCA_903908785.1. Classification (GTDB taxonomy): domain Bacteria; phylum Hydrothermota; class Tepidihabitantia; order Tepidihabitantales; family Tepidihabitantaceae; genus UBA2258. The sequence goes on from CAIVTL010000354.1 coordinate 3,764, forward strand.
AAGACCGTAGCGCTGACGGCGGTGTGCTGCCGGCTGGTACGGCTGCTGTATGCCTTGGTGCGGGACGGACGCTGTTACAGCGAGTGCCCACCCAAGGTAGCCGCCTGAGGATGGACAGGGCAGGGTCGGCAAGAGCATGAAACGAGTTGCGCCCGTGGGGCAGTCACGACGGGGGACACTACGGACCGCTTTGGCGGGGCCGCGCTATTATGAACCTTGATGCCCCACGGGCTCGCGTTCTGAATGAAGCACTGCTCTGAGGCCCGCAAGGGCGCTCCGAAAGCACCTGTGTTCGAAGCGAGTGCCGATGCGTGGGGACGACCCACGGGCGCAGCGCGCCGTCATGCCTGCCGAGAGAGACGGGACAGCCGAGAACGGGCCGACGCGACCATCAACCCGGTCGCAGGGGAGCTCAGCTAACGCACGGCTTGACATTAAACCTGTCCCCCGAA
>CAIVTL010000355.1 GCA_903908785.1 Caldifarciminota bacterium
CACAGCGCGGCCTCGGAGGCCGCAAGTCAAAGTGCAAAAGGCAAATGTCAACGGTCAAAACCCCGACCGGCTGTCATTCCGCTCGTTCCTACGGTGGCGAAGCCACACGCAGCGAGGAATCTCGACCCTTCGGCAAGCCTGGGCCAGCTCCGCCCCGCCGACAGACGAGATTCCTCGTCGCTCCGCTCCTCGGAATGACATCTTCGCGAAAGCGACGATCCTGCACGCTCGTAGCACAGGCTCCAGTTCAGGTCGGCACGGACAGGACAACCGCAGATGACGCAGATGCGCGGAGTCCAAACCTTCTTTGTGTCTCTGTGCGTTCCGCCGCCCGCCACTGGAAACTGCAAACTGGGAACTGGAAACTCGCGGCGCAGCCGCGCGGGCCTTGTCCTTGTTTAGGGTTTAGAGTTTGGGGTTTAGAGTTTCCCGCGTCCGACGCGGGCGTCATTGGTCCGGCACGGTCTGGGTCGGCACCGAGTCCGGGTGAATCGCCCGGGTCCAGAGTTGCCCGAACTGCTGCTTGTGGGCGAAAATGTAGTAGACAATCGCGCCCGCTATTGCCAGGGCGATGACGAACACCAGGCACGACCCGTAGGAATTCGGCTTCTTGTACTTCGGCTCGGTCCGCCTCTCATACTCCATCACCTTGCGCGCGCGCTCAATGTCGCGCTTCGGGATTTCCGGTCCTTTTGCCATAGTTCGGTTACCTCCTGAAGTGAAGACCAGGCGGCGAACCCCAAGGGGCAGCCCCCGGCAACTCGTAACTCGTAACTCGCAACCCGCAACAGCTTCCCATGTATCCGGCCATGTCCCGGGCCGGGTCCACGACCAGCGTGGTCACATAGGCGCTCCGTCGCCCCGCAGACCGCATCAGCCGGACCGCGCCCATCGGCGCTGCCTCCAGCGCGATGGCAAGGATCAACGGTCGTGTGTCCGGCACGACTTGATTGTCTTCTCAATCGACCCGCTTGTCAAGAACCGGCCGCAACCCGCTATCCGCTTTCCCCTGTCCGCCAATCCTCAATCCAAAATCCAAAATGGAGTGAACCGCCAAGCGCGCCAAGAACGCCAAGACCGGAGAGGACCAACCGCAGATTACGCAGATGACGCAGACGACACGAAGTGTCGCCCTGAGGCAGCCGAAGGGTCTCCGAAAACCGGAGAGGACTATCCACAGATTTCGCAGATTACACAGATTCCGGTTTGGGATTTAGGATTTGGAACTTGGGATTTCCCGCGCCTCGCGGGCTCAATCGTCGTTCGCCAATCATCAATCTAGAAACTGAAATCTAGAATTCCTCGTGTTTCTCGAAGTAGACCTCGGCGTTCGTCTGCACGTATCCCGCCCTGTGTCGCAACCGGCGTCGGCACGCGCGTCTTCGCCTGAATCTCAACCTCAACCTCTACCTCTACCTTTGCCTCTACCTCTACCTTTACCACATCCTCAACCTCTTCCTGTTCCAGAAGTCTTTCCAGAAGTCGTTCGAGGCGTCGTTCGGCTCGCCTATCGGCTTCAAGTAATAGTAGTTGAAAGGGTTGGCGTACAGCGCGGCAGTTCGGCAGACGCTACCCCCCAGGCAGTCTCTGGGCTGCCCACTCCACGGGAGAATTGTGGTTCCGGCCGTGCCTGACCGCTACAGATAGATTATCGGAGACTGACTAATGGCGCGTCAGGAATCGCTTGCTGCGTTCCCGGAGTCATCACGCGTTTCACCGGCGACACTGCACGCTCATCACGGCCCCGCAGCCCGGCCAATCCTACAACTCTGTAGGCTCGCGGTCAGGCCGGAAAACCGCCCAACTGACGGCATAGACGTCGATTAGGCAGTGTCCAGCCCGATTGACGCCCGCGCTCCCCAGAGCCTCTGTTGGAGCCTTGGTTACGTTCGTTGTCAGAGCCTTGGTTACACTCTTTGATTGAGCCTCTATCTCGCCCCTTGTCAGAGTCTCTGTTATGCCCCTTTGTCGAAGGCTTTGTTAAGCTCTTTGACGAAGCCCCTGTTACGCTCTTGGTCGGAGCCTTTGTCTCGCTTCTTGTCAGAGCCTTTGTCAGGCTCTTGGTTAGGGCCTTTGTCAGGACTTTTGCCGCTCTTGGCCCGAACCTCTGCCCAAATCGGCGCAAGCGGGGCGCTCCGTCCGGACCCGTGTCCGGAAATCGTCAATCGCCCATCGTCAATCGGAAGTCCACGCGGCGCGCCTTGACTTGACGCCCCTCGGGCATATCCTTCTGAGACATGGCAACGCCCGCGCCCGACGCCGTCAAACGTCTGGTTGACCGCTTCGACCAAGACCGCAAGGTCTTCCTCTCCGGCGACCATCTGGCAGGGACTTGGGACTGGGGACTCGGGACCAGGGACCCGAACCCTAGTCCCAAACCCCTCGCCCCTAACCCCTCAGTCGCCGCGCTCGGCTGGGACATGGACAACAAACAGGGCCTGTCCGAGACCTTCAAGCAGGTCATCCTCGAAGAGACAATCAGGGTCGCGGGCGCTTCCAAAGCCCCGGACTACACTCTGGCTTCGTTCCCGGCGGTCAACATCCACTTGAAACGGCCCACTGCATAGGAGGATTCGTGCCCCAGAACAGCAAGACGACGATGGAAGTCAAAGGCAGTTCCGTGACGGTTCTGAGCCGGAGGAACGAAGACTACATTTCCCTGACCGATATCGCCAAACACAAGGAACCTGACCGCTCGGACCACGTAATCCAGAACTGGATGAGGAACCGCAACACTATCGAGTTCCTGGGCGTTTGGGAGCGACTGAATAACCCCGATTTCAAACCCCTCGAATTCGAGGGGATTAGAAACAAGGCCGGGCTGAACAGTTTCGTGTTGACGCCGAAGCAGTGGATTGGCGCGACCCGTGCAATAGGACTGACCTCTGAAGCCGGGCGATACGGCGGCACCTACGCCCACAAGGATATTGCCTTTGAGTTCGCCTCCTGGATATCGGTCGAGTTCAAGCTCTACCTCATCAAAGAGTTCCAGCGCCTCAAGGCGGATGAAAACCGCCGTCTCTCGCTGGCCTGGAATCTCAACCGTACGCTCACCAAGCTCAACTACCGCATCCATACCGACGCTATCAAGGTGCATCTGATTCCGGCAGAAGTCACGCCGGCTCAGGCGGCCATCACCTATGCGACCGAGGCCGACGTGCTCAACGTCGCCTTGTTCGGCCGGACCGCGAAGCAGTGGCGGGACGCAAACCCAAAACTCATCGGCAACATGCGCGAATACGCCACGGTTGAGCAGTTGCTGGTGCTTGCCAACATCGAAGGCATGAATGCCGAGTTCATCCACATGGGCATCGTCCAGGGCGAACGGCTCAAACGACTCAACGGAATCGCCATTCGCCAGATGCAGGTCCTGACGGCCGCCCCAACGGTCAAACAGCTCAAAAGGTAGCACCGTGCTCGGCACCGACGCCAAGCGCCGAACGGTAATCGGCAACCTCTACTACCCCGACAGCCCACACGAATTCTCGGTCATCGGCATCGAAATCCTCGGCGAGGTCTGTGAACAGTTCCTCGGCAAGGTCATCCGGCTCACTGCGGGCCATCAGGCCAAGGTCGAAGAAAGGTCCAGCGGCCTTACTCTTACCTGCGCGCTTGACGGGTCGCCTGCCCCGCGTAGACTGTCCGCGATGCCATGCGAACCCAGTCCGGCCTTGACGGAAGTAGAATTGCTTATTATGTCCCCGGAATTATGTCGAGATGTTGGAAGGGCACCTACATTCGCCCGATATTCCCCAAGCTCCCAGGCCTCGGCTGCCGCGACTGGAGCACCGTCATCTGGTTCGCTAATGGAGGCAATAGATGGATGAATCGCGTCTGCCGGACACGGAGTCTTCTCCGGAGTTTGTCGGGTCATCAAGGGCCGCTGTCGACTTGCGGAAGCTCATTGCGCGAGTGGCGAGGTCATTGCTGCCCGTACTAGTTCAAGGCGAGTCCGGTGTTGGCCGGACGTTCGTAGCCCGACTCATCCACGAAGGAAGCCAGCGGTGCGGCCCTCTCACGATTGTGAACTTGGCTGACCTTAGCTCGAACCTCGGCCAGGCCGAACTCTTCGGCTACGCGAGGGGAGCATTCACGGGTGCCTCGTCGCCAAAAGAAGGTCTCATAGAGTCAGCGGATACGGGGACTCTCCTGCTCGAAGGACTCGAGGCTGCTCCGACCGAGGTGCAGGCACTGCTACTACACTTCTTGGAGCTCGGGACGATACGAAGGCTAGGCGAAACAGTGGAACGGCGCATAGACGTGAGGACCATAGCCACGGCCGGGCCCAACGCTCGAATGGCTGGGCATATTCGAGAAGACCTCTACTATAGACTCGCGACCTTTGCTCTGTCGGTTCCTCCCCTCCGTCAGCGTATGGAAGACATTGAGGATTTGGCCCGTCATTTCATACGAACGGCGGACGCGACAAAGACGCTGCACCCTGACGCAGTACATGCCATCGCGCACTACAGTTTCCCGGGAAACGTCAGGGAACTGCGGATGATTGTCCAAAGGTCACTCGCTGTCGCGAGCGGTGATCTCATAACGGTCGAAGACCTGATGCTCCCAGAGGAATCCATCATGACGGGGGCCCATTTGGCCGATGACCTGAAAAGGGAACTCAACTCCGCTCGGAATGAATTGGAGAGTCTGCGCGGGAGCACGATTACCGCTTCACCGATATGGGAAGGTCGTTCTTTCCCGGTGGAGGCTGGTTCATGTTTCGTACTCATGCCCTATGAAGAAACTGCGGATCTTCAGAAGGTGTATCGAAACCACGTAAAGCCGGTGTTGGAGAGCAAGTGCGGATTGCGCTGCGAAAGGGCGGACGACATCAACGATGTCAATGGTGTGATGCAGTCGGTTTGGGAAAGCATCAACCGCGCTCGACTCGTCATTGCCGACCTTACGCGCCGCAATCCAAACGTCTTCTACGAACTCGGGATAGCTCACACGTTAGGTAAACCCGTGATTATGATCGCCCAGTCTATGGAGTATGTGCCCTTTGACTTGAGAC
>CAIVTL010000356.1 GCA_903908785.1 Caldifarciminota bacterium
CCGGGCGGTTGAAACGCTCTATGCGTGCGGCCCGACGAACTACGGCGGGATCAAGGGCATGCCCTCGATTGGTACAGAGGATAACAAGCGCCCTGCCGCCTAGCCTTCGAAGGTCGTCCACCTTCTGAATGATCGTGTTGACTGCCACCTTGTCCTCGTGGTGGCTCTGTCCGCCATCGCGGGCCGCCGAGAGGGAGTCAGCCTCGTCTATGATTAGGAAGGCCGTTTTCGCTTTGCCGGCCTCCTTCGTGACGATAGCGAACGCCTCATTGATGAGGGAACTCATTTGCCCGACCTTGCCGCTTCCCCGCACCCTCGTACTCAGCTTGAATAACATCGCTGCCCGGCCGGTGTCGCGTGCCAAACGGTCGCATGCCGCTTCAGCTGTCACAGTCTTCCCGGTCCCGACGTCACCGCTGAAGATAAGGAGTGGATAGCGATCGGCGACAATCTCGCAGAGCGGGAGTTCGCGGCCATAGAACCGCTTGCTCCAGCCCCGAACCTCGCCGGGCGCAGAGAGCAAGCGGAGGTCGCGCCGAATACGGTCATAGCGGGCGTCGAACCCAACAAGGCGCTTCCCTGTGGCCAGGATTAGCTCATCGGGTAGCGATCTCTCAACTTCAAACAGTTCTGACCCTGCAGGATCCACTCTTATCCTTCCTGTTAGCTGAATACGCTCTTTTGAAGGCCGAACCCGTTGCTCACATAATTCCGATCTCTGTGGCGAGTAAGCATCGGGAAGGATGTATCGAGATCAAGGGTCCCCCACGGCAACACAAGGCGCTGCCTGAAGTTCGCCTTCTGCGTTTCGGAAAGATTCCACCACGCTTGACTATAAATCACATGGACACAGAGCTGCCCTTCGGGAGTTCGCGGCCAGAGGTAGTTGCCAGGACGAGATCCGGTCAAGGAAGCGCCGTCTGTCGACACCTCGTACTTTGCGGCACGAATCGTCCTGCCGTTGGCGTCTTTGAGGTACAGATTCACTTCAGCTAGATAGCCCTGTTGAGCTATGAGCTTCACGTCCGCAGCCGTGGCCTTCGTATTCTCGCGGGTTCTCAGGCCTGTAGATTGGCCAATTCCATCCAGATCGGCTGCAAAGCAGTCAAGCACCTTCCCGACATCTGCGGTGGTGAATGTGCGCGTGACGGACTCGCTGTAGGTCTCTGACATCAACACTACTCCTCGATCACGAACGATCGCCCGAACACATCTTTCCACAGCTCTAGCGTTTCACCCTTGTAGTTGTTGTTCCTCGCAGCGGTGATCGTCTCCCAGGCGTTCGTCGCTTTGGTGACGATCTCCTCGCAATCGGCATCCGTTAGCCGGCGGGCGACGTTATTGGCCGCGTTTACGGGGTCAAGAATCACGACACGATCCTTCGGGAGGGAAGAGACGTTCCCGCACTCAGGAAACACGACTGGCGACGTGAGCCGCGTCTGTGCGATGTACAGAAAGAACCGGAGGATGCCCTCTTCTAGAGACATCGGTGCGCCCGCCGTGTCCTGCAGGTGGGACACGACCAACTCAATCATGAAAGATCGGAGACTTTCGTCGAGCTCTTGATGGTTGCGCCAATGCTTGAGAAGACGCACTAACGACGTGAAGCGTGCATATGCGTCCTTGCGGGTACGGATGAATTCGAGCTGTCTAGTGACACTCGTCTTGATCGGATCTTCTCCCTGAGACGAGGGTTGCCAGCCATAGTCCCCAGGTCCATCGATAGGGAGGATGGGGACCAGGTCCACCTCCATCCCAGACACGCGGAACACAATGCCAAGCGTCCGAGGCTGGATGGTGAAGTCGGCATCCGTCTTCTGCGGGTAGGCCGCACTTAGCAGCCGCCGAATCCGGCCATGAAGGGACGCGAGGTCGAACTTGCTCACGCCGTCTGTGTTCAGGAAGACCG
>CAIVTL010000357.1 GCA_903908785.1 Caldifarciminota bacterium
ATCGCGGCCGATAACGACGTTGGGCAGGGTCATCGCATACTCGGCCACCGCCTTCACGTCAACGGTCTGAGCGATATTGATACCGCAGTGGCAAACATACACGCCAATCTTCGGAGCATTCTTCACAGCCATACTATTCTCCTCGCCCCTTCCGCTCCGCACTTCTCACATCTAGCATCTCACATCTGACATCTGACTTCACGGGCGTCCGCTCCGCACTTCTGCCTTCTGCACTCTGCCTTCTGACTTCTGCCTTCGCCCGAGAAGCTATCTGCGTAATCTGTGTAATCTGTGGATGTCCGTTTCTCTTCGGGTCCGCACTTCTGACTTCTGACATCTGACATCTAGCTTCTAGCTTCGTCCTGGTCTTCACGACGCAAGCTCCTTGATCTTGGTGCGCAGCACGGGTATAACCTTGTGCAGGTCGTCCACGATACCGTAATGGGCGACCGAGAATATCGGCGCCTTCGGGTCCTTGTTCACGGCGATAATCGTATCCGCGCCCTTCATGCCGGCGATATGCTGGAACGCGCCCGAGATGCCGAGCGCGATGTACAGCTTCGGCTTGATGGTCTTGCCCGAGGAACCGACCTGCACTTCCTTAGGCAGCCAGCCCGCGTCAACCACTGGCCGCGACGCGGCCAGCACCGCGCCGATTTCCTTCGCAAACTCCTGCACCAGCGGCATGTTCTTCGCTTCCTTGATTCCCCGGCCGATGCCGACGACAATGGTCGCCTTGGTGATGTCGATGCCGGTCGTCGGCACTTCTTCAAGGCTGAGGAACTTAGTCTTCCCGCCCGACACGACGTCGCCCGCTTCCCAGCGCACGACCTCGCCGGACAGGGACGCCGGCTCCGGCTTGAAGTTCGACTGCCGGACCATGATGACCGCCGGTTCCGACCCGACCGACCAATCCGCGACCAGCTTGCCCGCGTACATGCCCCGACTGACCGAGAACCCGCTGTCGGCCTTGGTGAACGCGACTGCGTCCGAAACGAGGCCTGCATTCAACGCGACCGCCAGGCTCGGCCCGAGGTCGGTGCCGAACGCCGAGTTGGCAATCAGGACCGCGGACGGCTTCCGCTCGGCAACGAGCTTCACCAGCGCCTTCTGATACGACTCGTAGTTGAAGTCCTTGAACGCCGGGCCCGCGGCATAGACGACGCGGTCGGCCTGCGACTGAAGGCCGGGCAACATCGCGTCGCACCCATCTCCGAACAGCACCGCCTCGACCTTGCCGCCCGCAGGCGCAGCCAGCTTCCGGGCCGCGGTCAGCATCTCGAACGTCACGTCGCGGATAGCTCCCTGCCGATGCTCAACCAGTACGAGGATGCTGCTCATAGCAGCCTCCGGGTTCGGGGGTTCAGGGGTTCAGGGGTTCGGGTTTCGGCTCCGGACTTCTGACATCTAACATCTGACATCTTACATCTTACGTCGCCCGGCAATCTACAATCTAGAATCTGCAATCTGCAATGCCTCACACCGCCCCCTTTTCCTTCAGCAGTGTGGCCAGCTTGGTCGCCTTCTCGTCGGTCGTGCCTTCGAACATCTGCGCCGCGGACACAACCTGCGGCACGTACACGCGCACGAGCTGGGTGCGCGAGTCCGGCTTCACCGACGCCGCCTGCTCAATCGCCTTGGCCCCGGCCCGCTTGATGCCCATGATTGAGGCATAGCGCGGCGTATTCCCGCCGGTCTGGATGGTAACTACGCACGGCAAGGCCAGTTCCTTCACATCGAGGAACCCACCTTCGAGCTCGCGCTTCACCACCACCTTGCCGGCCTGGATGTCGAGCTTGGTCACGTAGGCAGCATGCGGCAGGCCGAGCAGCTCGGCCAGGGCAGGCCCGACCTGCGAATTGCCGTCGTCCGACGCGATTGCGCCGCAGACAATCAGGTCAAAGCTCTTGCCCTTGAACCATGCCGCGAGCACCCCCGCCAGCGCAATCGAATCGCTGCCGCCGAGTCCCGCATCGTCAATCCGTGCCGCCGCGGTCGCGCCCTTGGCCATGCCCATGCGCAGCACTTCCTCGGACGGCTGAGACCCGACCGATACCAGCGTTACATTGGCACTGTGCTTCTCCTTGGCCAGCAGCGCCTCTTCGAGCGCGTAGTTATCCGCCTCATTGATGGTGGACGCCAGCTTATCCCGGACAATGTCCTTGCCGGTTGCATCCACCTTCACGTCGGCCTCAGCGGTATCCGGAACCCGCTTCAGGCAAACCGCAATCTCCACGCTAGCCTCCAATCTCTTGACAAAGCGCGACCCGAAGCCCCGGCTGCACTCTGCAGCCCAAGGCCTCGTGCCGCGAGTAGATAGTATTCATTAGTTGAATGCGGACTCACAAGATACCGCAAAACTCCTGCCCGTCAAGCAAAGGTCGGACGCCCAAGAACCGAAGTAGGAGTTTCACCACCAAGACACCGAGGCACAGAGGTTCGGACAATCGACACTCGCCAATCGGCAATCGGAAATGGAGTAGCCGCCGGACGCTACTTCGTCAGTAGTTGGGCGTGATGCGCCCGCAGCCACTGCCAGACCAGGTTGCGAATCCTGACCGCGAGTTCGTGCATCTCCTCCCCCTCGCGCTCCGACACCGCGCCCGCTACCTCGTAATCGCTCACATGCCGTTTCTTCTTCATCCGCTGCAGGAGGTCGACGTCCGCTGCCGGCGCCTCGACCGTGTAGCGCAGCGACTCGACGATTCGATAGTGATGTCCCTTCTCGGTGGCGGATACCCGGTAGCCGGCGGCGGCCAGGGCCGCCTTCGCCGTCTGGAGTGCGGCATTGTACGCGATGGTCAGTTGCCAGTCGCTGGAGAGACCCAAGGTCCGCGATTCGGCCAGGTCGCGTTCGACGATGGCCAGCAGGTCGGCGACCTCCTGCGGGCTGGTCGCGTGCCGTGCAGCGAACCGCTATTTACCCAGACGTCTAGCGTCGTGCTCATTCCCGACCAGAAAGACCTTGTCCCGCCCTGCTGCGCTCCTGAGAAAATGGTGGCCGGCAACGGACTTTTCCTTGAACTCGGCCGGCGAATACACGGTCGGGTTCACCTCGCGACCGAGCCGCTCCTGCGCGGGAAGAAGCGTCTGCGACACCTCGGCAAAGGACACGTCTCCGACGACCATGACGTCAACGTCACTCGCCCGGCGCTCGTCGCCCCGCGCCACCGAGCCGTACACGAACGCCACCTCAATGCGGCCGGCCAGCGGCGCCAGCGCCTCCCGCAACACATCGGCCACACCCGCGGTCTTCATCAATAGGCCGCGCAACTCCTTGTAGACCGGGCTGTCGGGATTGGCCCGAAAGAACACTTGCCGGCCGAGCGCGCGGCGCAGCACGAGTCCGGCTCCGACGAGCTTCTCCAACTCGC